>JAUWLT010000138.1 GCA_030613515.1 Desulfobulbaceae bacterium | reverse complement strand
GATACCATGCCTGCGGTTATTTTTCTTATCTGGGCTCTCCTGGTCAGCGGATGCGATGGCTTTTTAAAGCCGATACTCATGGGACGCGGGGTTGATGCCCCGATGCTGGTTATCCTGATCGGCGCACTGGGCGGTATGATGGTTTCCGGCATTATCGGACTGTTCGTCGGTGCGGTCGTTGTTGCCATCATGTACACTCTGTTCATGGCCTGGGTTGCGGAAGAGCAGTTTACCTCGCCGGCAGCCGAGATAGATGGTAACGATTGAACCGAACACCGGATTTTCAATGAGAACTCAGTGCATTACATATCAGTTTTTTTTAGTTGCTCTCTTGCTCCTTCTTGGCGGTTGTACCATGCTTGGCCCGGATTTTCAGACGCCGAAGGCGCAGGTTCCAGAGACATGGAACGAGCAGGACAAGGGACTCTTTCAAAAACCATCAAAAGATGAATCCATAGCCTGGTGGACGCAGTTCAATGATCCGGTTCTCGATAAGCTTGTCCAGACCGCTTACGCGCAGAATCTCTCGCTTCGCAGCGCCGGGATTCGCATCATGGAGGCACGGGCACAGTTAGGACGTGTTAAAGGTCAGATCTTTCCTCAGCTTCAGGAGATGAACGGTGATGTCATGACCATCGGCACTACCGGACCATCGGATAGCCGTTATTATAATGCGGCTTCTGTAGGCTTTGATGCTGCCTGGGAAATGGATTTCTGGGGTAAATTCCGGCGCGGTATTGAATCCGCCGATGCCAACCTGCTGGCCTCCATGGCAGACTATGATGATGTGCTGGTTACCCTGACAGCTGAAGTCGCCGGAACATACGTCAATATCTGTACCCTGGAAGAGCGTATCCGGCTTGCCCGCAAAAACAGTAAACTCCAGCAGGACGGTCTGCAACTGGTCATGCACCAGTTCGAGGCCGGAGTAGTTACCGAGCTTGATCTCCTCCAGGCAAAGACATTGTTGTCCAGTACCCGGGCCACGATCCCAAACATCCAGGCACAACTTTTCAGCTATAACCATGCGCTCGCTGTACTCCTTGGCATGCTCCCCGGTGATCTCGAGAAGATATTGAACCAAACAGAGAAGATACCGACAATCTCCTCCGATATAGCCATTGGGGTTCCGGCAGAGGTGTTACGCAGGCGGCCGGATATACGTCGGGCGGAAATGCAAGCTGCGGCACAGAGTGCACAGATCGGTATTGCCCGGACAGACCTGTTTCCAAGCTTTACCCTGTTCGGGTCGTTGGGCTGGAGTGCCACTGATATCGGCAACAATGATCTGGGTGATATCTTTGATTCCAACAGCTTTTCCTATAGCTTTGGACCTGCCTTCAAGTGGAACCTCTTTAATTACAGGCGTCTCAAAAACCAGGTACGCATCCAGGACGCCTGGTTGCAACAGCTGATTACCGCATACCAGAACACGGTACTGAGTGCAGCCCGTGAGGTTGAAGACAATATGACCGGAATTGTCTATGCAAAAAAAGAGGCCAAGTACCTCCTGCAGGGCATTGCCAGCTCACAAAAATCAATGGAACTTGCCATGCTGCAATACGAAGAGGGGTTTGTTGATTACCAGCGGGTTCTTGACTCAACCGGGGCAATGACTCAGAAACAGGACCAATACGCCCAGGTGCAGGGTACAATAACGACCAACTATATCGGACTGTACAAGGCCCTTGGCGGCGGCTGGCAGATTCGAAAAGACAAAGAGTATTTGCCGGAGGAAGTGCAGGAACAAATGGAGAAAAGAACCGATTGGGGTACTACCGTTAAACGGTAGTGGACCTGAAGGTGAATAATCATGGCTGATCATAAAATAATGGATGCCTTTGAGGATCACGGTTTTAGAAATCTATTTTTTAGTCTTTTGTTGTATATTATAGCCAGCCCGTTTCTGGACCCCTATCCATCTTTGTCGATCCTTGTTCATTTTCTTCTGTCGATCAGTCTTTTTTTTGCTGTTTATGCGCTACAGAAGCAGCAAAAATACCGATTAGTCGCCGTGGGACTGCTCCTGCCGCTTCTCATCCTGTACTGGCTTGGGATCTTCGACATTATCATTTTCAGTCGAGGGGTTTCCTACCTGCTCTTTGTCTGTTATTTTGGCCTGCTGGTCTATTCTTATATGAGGCAGCTTGCACGTTTTAAAAAAGTCTCAATGAATATGCTGTATGGAACACTCTGCCTTTATCTTATTATCGGCCTGTTCTGGGGAGCTCTTTATGCATTACTCAATGAGTTGAGTCCTGGATCGTACAGCGGTACATTACTCACGAATGCACGCAGTGATACACTTGAAACGTTTAATTATTTCAGCCTGGTGACCCTGACCACACTGGGCTATGGTGATATTACACCCCAGACCCTGGGAGCCGGTGCTCTCTGCCAGGTAGAGGCTATTGTCGGACAGATATTTATGGCCGTTGTTGTAGCCTGGTTGGTTGGGAGTATTGTGTCGGATAGACAGGCAAAGAAATGAAAAACTGATGTCATAATGTGATCCTTTCATAACCGGCCAATAGTAGTTTATATTAACGCAATTGTGTAAGGCTTGAGGTTGCCACAAACAATGCTGCAACCTGTACTGTAGGAGCCCGGTCCCCTGGGCGAAAGGATGTTGGTCTATTGCATCGATTGTTCATCGCCCAGGGGACCGGGCTCCTACTTGTCATGAGACAAGTGTAAATAGAGGAATGAAGAACGGGTTTTTATTGGGCAGTTACGAATCTATCACAATTAAAATTGGTAAAATATTTGGCTGACGAAAAAACAACTGATACAGAGGCAACTCCTTCTTCTGATGCCCCTGACCTTCTCCCTGCTGATCGGACTCATCATCAGTGAATATTTCCTTAATTTTCCCCTGCTCTGCGTACCGTTGTACGGATTGTTGTTTTTTTATATTTACTATAACGACACGCCGTCAGCACCACCTATGGCCACAATGTTCATGACGATCGGCATCACCATCGTCCCGATCATGGGGCTTTCCGGGGCCGGTCTTGCACACTTTATTGCCATCGCTCTTCTGTTCAACATGGCGGTTGGTCTTTTCTTTGCCTGGCTTTTTCATCTCATTATCCCTAACAGTCTTGCCAAGCAAACCCCCCAGGCTCAACCAGCGGCAAAACCGACTCCTCCGCCAACACCATCACGTGAAGAACGGGCTCGCCTGGCCCTGGTCAGTACTATTGTTGCCCTTACGGCAGTTGTCACTTTCTTTGCCCTAAATCTGACTGCGTATGCATTTGCCATGATTCAAATCTGTTTCATGGCTGGATCCCCGAATGCCAACGCCTCTTTTCAGGCCATGAAGTCCAATGCCCTTGCCTGCTTGATCGGGGGGATAGCAATTATAATTGTCTACAATCTTCTTACGGCTGTGCCTACCTATCTGTTCCTGGTGGCCCTGACCCTCTGTTTTGCTCTCTTGTTCAGCAGCCATATGGCGGAGGACCAATGGCCAAAGCCTTCATTTCAGGGTTGAGCACCTTTCTCGTCCTTCTAGGAACCTCTACCATGGCCGATACGGCCGCCAGTACAAATTTCTACCTGCGTATCGCGCAGATTCTTTTTGCAGGCTTGTTTACCGTAGCAGGCCTTATTATAGTTGAATACCTTTTAAGGCCCCAAAAAAACGTAAGCTGCCGGCTCGGTCAAGGCCAACAGTAGCCTGAATCCGTACCCGCCCCTCCAAGGAGAATTGCAATGGCAATTATTGGAAAAATAGTTAAATGGATATTCATATCCATTCTCAGCCTGCTGGGGCTTGCTGTAGTTGCCTCGGTAATCGTCGTTGCCAGTGGCACAACAATCAATCTGGACAGTATCCGGCCTGTAGTTGAAACAGCGGTATCAACTGCTTTGGATCGTAAGGCAAGAATTACAGGCTCGATCAGCTTGAAGCCGACCCTCAGGCCAACCCTTGAAATTGGGGGTGTACAGATTGACAATCCCGAAGGCTGGACCGATGCTGTTTTTGCTGCCATTGATCTTGCCCGGGTGCAGATAGGCATACCGGCCCTTTTGAAGAAGCAGATAGATGTGGGTGAAATCACCTGCGAAAATGTAACCCTGAACCTGGAGAGCAACAAAGAGGGGATAAATAACTGGGATTTTGGTTCACCGGAAGACAAAGAGCCGGAACCTGAAGGCGAGAAAACAACCGGTCCATCCAAAATCGGCCTGCAGGCCCTGGATAAGTTGTCCCTGCAACAGATCAAAGTTCGCTACCGCGACCACAGCCTGGACAAAGCGATTATTTTTCAGCTCGATGAACTGGGCGGTACTGCTAAACAGGGGCAACCACTTAAGCTCTCCGGCAAAGGAAGTTATCAGGAAAAGGACTACAGTTTTACCATTGATGGCGGGGCCCTGGAAGAGTTCCGTCTCAGGCAGCAACTCTATCCCCTCTCAATTACCGGTAAGGTTGCCGGCAGCCCCTTTACGGCCAAGGGGGTCCTTGGCAAGGAGAACGATGAACCAAAGCTTGATCTTGACGTGACGCTTTCCAAAGTGGATATCGGTGGGTTGCTCGGCTGGCTGAAGGTGACGGATGATATTGATGCCCAAACAGACAAGATGGCCCTGCACCTCAAACTGCGGGGAGACAGTCTGCACGAACTGGTCACCCGGTCGGAGATAATCTTTACCGTAGAGGGGGGCCTCTGGACGCTGCATGGAGCAGGCAAAGGTGATGGAATCCCCATCGCCATTCGTAAGGGAGAGGTGAGTGCCATGCCCGGTAAACCTGTTGCCATGAATCTGGATGGGGGTATTGACGACACGCCGATTACTATTGCAATTCAGGGAATGGAGCTGATCAATTATGTTGTCGATCCCAAGAAACTGCCGATTACTATCAAGGTAAAAGCTGCAGCTACTGAACTTGATTTTAACGGAAAACTGGCTCTGCCTGTCAGCAGCAAGGACGTTACCCTGGAGATGACGATCCAGGGAGAGAAGCTGGATAGCCTTGACGAACTGCTGGGACTTGACCTCCCTTCCCTTGGCCCCTATAGCCTGGCGGCACAGTTTGCCATGCACGGAAAAGGCTATGACTTATCAAATCTCCGGATACGAATCGGGACAAGTGATTTGACTGGTAACATGAGCCTCGACATGACCGGAGACAGGCCCGAGGCTGATGTGGAACTTGTCAGCAGCCTACTGCAGATCGACGATTTTGACATGGGTGATTGGGGTCCGGAAGGGAAAACAACTCCTGAAGAGAAACAGGAAACTGCTGCAGAGGAGGACAAATCTGAGCAGGAAAAGGCCGACAATCGAGAAAAAGCAGCCTCTCTTCTGTCACCTGAAGCCCTGGCCAGAGCCAATGCGCATCTCCTGGTTAGATTAGACAAGGTCATGTCCGGAAAGGATAGCCTGGGCGACGGCAGGCTTGAAGTCAGCCTGCAGGATGGCCGTTTTTCCATTGATCCTTTGGAACTTACATTTGAAGACGGGACGGCTAGAGCCGAGTTTTCCTTTTACCCCACAGCACAGGATGCCGAGATACACCTTGCCATCACCGTTGACAGGCTCGATCTGGGCATTCCTGCCCGCCGCATTAAACCGGAAACCAAAATGAGAGGTCGACTCAGCCTGGATATTCTTCTTGATGCCACTGCCCCCACGCTTGATCAGTTGATGGCCAATGGCAGGGGACACTTTGATCTCGCCTTTGTGCCTGTTAACTTTGATGCCGGTCTCATCGATATGTGGGCAGTTAACCTGTTATCCTCACTGGCCTCAGAAACAGATGGAGAGCCAAATTCAATCATTAACTGCCTGGTGGCAAGCTTCGGCATGGAGGATGGAATCATGCAGGAACGAATCATATTCATTGATACCACCAACATGAGTATCGAGGCCGAGGCGACCATTAATTTCAAAACACGGCAGCTCAAAATGCTGGCCGTGCCTAAGGCCAAAAGGCCTGAATTTTTCAGCCTGGCAACACCGGTAAAGGTCAGCGGCAAGTTTGATGACTTCGGCATCGGCATTAATATAGTCCGCCTCACCGGCACGGTGACTTCTTTTGTTACCAGCCCTCTCCATGTTCCCCTGCGAAGGATTTTTGCCAAGAAAAGGCCTGAAGACGGCAAGGAAGCATGCCGGCAGGCCTGGAAGAAACGTAATCTGGAAGAGTGAAGGACTCGTAAAAAGTCCAAAATTCGGATTTTTTGCGTCGTAAGTTGTTGAGTTAGCGTTATCTATTTTGACAATTTCGACTTTTTACGAGACCATCAAGAGTAATAATCTATATTCTGAGACAAGTTAATTAACTATTTGATATTATTAATATTGACAAAATAGCTTTGCAGAAAAACGAAAAGAAATAACCTGTTATTTTTATAGATATTTTTTATAATTTCAAAAATTCATAAATAATTATATCCTTTATTGTGCGGAATGACGATAAAAAGACAGGAACAAAAAAGGGATTTAGAAGATCGGGAAAAGTAACATTTCAAGACCTGACCGTATGTGTTGTATGTGTTTTATCTATTGTCATGCGGGTGCCATGGAGATAAACTGTCCGGGCTCTGGATGCAGTAACGTTCAGCCTGAAACATTCCGCGGAAAACGAGGTAATAGAATGAAGTCATGGCCGGTTTTTTTGACTGTCTGTATAATGGTTTTATGCAGTATCCTTGCACCGGAGGCCCGATGTGAAACCGTTCGACTGCCCATAACCATCGACCTGCCTCTCCTGCGTTCTCTGATAGTGCAACAGGCCTATCCCGACCCGGGAGAGACGGCAAGGGTGATAGACCGTGCCGGTGGCTGCAACCAGGTTGTCCTGTCTGCCCCACAGGTGAGTGTGGAACAGGAACAACTCCGTTTTCAAACAACGGTGCGCCTTAAATGGGGTACACCGATAGGGGGAGGCTGTTTTGCTCCGCTGGCCTGGGAAGGGGCTGTGGCGTTGTGGCAGCGTCCCCGTATCAATGACAGGTGGCAGCTTTCGTTTGAAACGATTGATTCCGCTCTGCTCGACCGGAATGGA
>JAUWLT010000061.1 GCA_030613515.1 Desulfobulbaceae bacterium | reverse complement strand
GATGGCGGAAGAGCTGCGGAAGAACGGGGTCACCATCTGTACCGGCGCAAGAGTTGATCGCATTGTGGTGGAGAACGGTAAAACAAAGGGGGTGACTGTAGGAGAGCGGGTGATTGCTGCCCCGGCTGTAGTCTCCAACTCAGGCATTACCAATACCATCGACAACCTGGCTGGCCGGGATGCATTCAACGATGATTTCCTGTCCCGTTTTGATAAGGTGCAGGTGAATAATTCCTCCTGTCAGGTCTATTTCGGTATCCGCAAGGGCGAATCTTTTGATGATGTGGGCGACCTGCTCTTTACCTCCACGGCTGAGGAATTTTCTTCCGAAGAGATGTGCAGGATGGACACCAGGAGCCGTACCTTTTCCGTCTACTACCCCAAAACCCGGCCGGACAAACCGGACTATACGGTGGTTGCCTCCATGAACGGCAACTTCGACGACTGGGCAGCCCTTGACGACCAGAGATATAAACAGGCCAAGGATGATATGGTGGAGCGCTGCTTCAATGACCTTGAACGCTACATCCCCGGCATCCGGGGTAAAGTAGACACCATTGAGTCCGCTACCCCCAAAACCTTTAACCGCTATACCCTGCACACCCGCGGCACCTCGTTCGGCACCAAGTTTGAGGGACTGGATATTTCCCGTACCATATTCAAAGAGGTGGGCGGCCTGTTTCATGTCGGATCGGTGGGCATTATCATGAGCGGCTGGCTGGGAGCCATAAATTATGGTGTAATAGTGGCCAACGATGTAGATGCCTACGTGAGAAGCTGACTGGTATAGGAAAAGGAATAGTGAAAAGGAAAAGGGGCTGCCCTGACGTCGAGTAGTCAGATAAGCCAAGACTTAGAGCTGCCCCTGACGTCGAACAGTCAAGCTGTCTTACTAACTATCTTTTCCTTTTCACTATTACCTCTCTACCATTAGTTATTGAGAAATAACCATAGTGATAGGTTATGATGATGAATGATTTTACAGGACAAAAGGCGATAGTCACTGGTGCAACTCGGGGTATCGGGCGTGCTGTAGCCGAGTCATTGCTGGCCGCCGGGGCTACGGTTATTGGTGTGTATGGTGGTAATGAGGCAGCAGCTGAGGATTTTGTTGCCTCCTGTGGAGCAACCGCAGATCGTTTGCAGCTCCATAAGCTTGATGTCAGTGACTACCAAGCTGTAGAATCCTTTTACGGGCAGGTTGAAGAAGAGTTTGACACCGTTGATATCCTGGTCAACAATGCCGGTATACGTCGTGACGGTGTCCTGGCTATGATGAAAGAAGAGGATTGGCGGCTGGTGATTGATGTCAATCTTACCGGCGGTTATATCATGGCCAAGTTTGCGGTCCAGTTGATGATGAAGCAGAAATACGGACGTATTATTTTTATTACCTCGCCCATGGGTAAACTTGGTTTTGCTGGCCAGGCCAACTATGCGGCCTCCAAGGCCGGCCAGGTGGGGCTGATGAAATCGCTCTCCAAAGAGGTGGCTAAAAGAAAAATAACCGTGAATTGTGTCTCTCCCGGCTTTATCGCCACGGCTTTTTTGCAGGACCTTTCCGAGCTCCAGGTAAAAGAATATAAAAAAATGGTACCGGCAAGACGGTTCGGCACCCCGGAAGAGGTTGCTGATGCTGTACTTTTCCTGGCAGGGAGAAAAACGGCCTATATTAACGGCTCAGTGCTGGAAATCACCGGTGGCCTGTAGTGAGCTGTACTGATAAAGATTTTATAACCGGCAGAATACCACATCGACCACCTTTTCTCTGGCTGGACCGGGTTCTGGAACTTACAGGTGAGTCAATCCGGGCGGAAAAGACAATTCCTGCAGATCTTGACATTTTTACGGGTCATTATCCCGATTATCCCCTCATGCCGGGCGTGCTGCTCTGTGAAGCTGTTTTTCAAGCCGGAGCCCTGCTTGTCGGTGAACTGCTCAAGAGTGAACAGGATAGAAGCGGTGTCCCGGTTCTGACCCGTATTAACGGCGCAAAGTTTAAACGTGAGGTACGTCCCGGCGATACTATCGAGATCCGGGCAGCATTAAAGGAACAACTTGGTCCGGCCTGGTTTTTTAAGGGAAGTGTGCGGGTTGGCGGTAAGGTTGCTGTACAGGTTGAGTTTGCCTGTGCGATGAAAACTTGAGAGCACGTCAACAATGTTAGAGAAGTCTTGCTGGTTGTCAGTTTGCTTGTGCACCACGAAGGATACGAAGAAAGAAGAGAAAAAGCTTCGTGATCTTCGTGTCCTTCGTGGTGAAATATTTTGTTAACATAGTGACATTGATACAGGTTCTGTAAAATATATGGATTTCCTGAATCTTGAAAACAAAAAAATAGTAATTTTCGGATTGGCCAATAAGAAATCAGTGGCCTGTGCTATCGGCCGGGTGCTGGTTGATTCCGGGGCAGAGGTGATCCATGTGGTGCGAAGTGAAGAGCGTGCCGGGTCGGCCCGGAAACTGTTTCCAGACAGTCCCGTGTTTATCTGCGATGTGGAGGATGAGGCCAATATTATCCGAGTCCGCGATGAAATTAAAGCCCGGGTTGGGGCTCCCATTGCGGGGATTGTACATTCCATAGCCTTTGCCAATTATTCCGAAGGACTCAAGCCCTTCCATGAAACGGTGAAAAAAGATTTTCTGCAGGCGGTGGACATCTCCTGTTTTTCACTTATTGCCATTGCCAACCATTTCAAGGAGCTGCTCGCCCCGGATGGTTCCGTGGTCACCATCTCCATCTCTACTACCCGGATGGCAGCAGAAAATTATGGGTACATGGCACCGGTCAAGGCCGCCCTGGAGTCTTCTCTCTGCTTCCTGGCCAAATCTTTTTCCGGGTTTTCACGAGTCCGCTTTAATGCAGTCTGTCCCAGTCTGCTCAAGACATCTGCTTCGGCGGGTATACCCGGCTATATTGACTCCTACCTGTTTGCAGAAAAAGCAATCCCGCGGAAAAAACCGCTCAAGACCAGTGAAGCCGCAAATGTTGCGGCTTTCCTCCTCTCAGATCGATCTTCCGGGATGAACGGCCAAACACTGGTCGTTGATGCCGGCATGGGGTTTAATTATTTTGATGCCGACATCGTACATAAGGTGGTCAGTTGATGCCGGTCGGGCAACTGAATATCTTTTCCCGGGCTGCCCAAATGGCACGATATGCCGTTGCCGTGTTCATGGCCAGGGAAACTCCGCTCTATGTAAAGTTGTTGTTAGCGGGCGGCCTGCTCTATGTCATCTCCCCCTGGGACCTTATACCTGAGTGGGTGCCGATGGTTGGAATACTGGATGATTTTGCTCTGGCCGCCCTGCTCATCGCCTGGGCAAACAGTTTTCGAATATCTGATAAAAATTGAGTCATTATAACCACTTTTACTTACCACTAACCCCTAATCCCTTGTCCCTGTTTTTATGAAATTCTCCCGTGTCTGCCTGCACAGCTTTGGTTATGAACTGCCACCCAATGTGGTGACCTCTGCCGATATTGAGCGGCAGCTGGCACCGGTGTATGAGCGATTGAAGCTGCCCGAGGGGCGCCTTGAGTTGATGAGTGGAATCCGCAGTCGTCGTTTCTGGGATACGGGCTCCCTGCCCAGCCAGGGGGCGATCCTTGCCGGCAGAAAGGCGTTGCTTGCCTCAGGGATTGATGCTTCTGCCATCGATTTCCTGGCCTTTACCTCCGTAAGCCGGGATATGATGGAGCCTGCCACGGCCTCATTTGTTCACCGCAGTCTCGGACTGGGGCCCCATTGCCAGATCTTTGATATCTCCAATGCCTGTCTTGGTTTTTTAAACGGCATGATCATACTGGCCAATATGATCGAACTGGGTCAGGTGCGATACGGGCTGATAGTGGCCGGAGAGACCGCCGAGGGGTTGGTGCAGTCGACCATTAAACAATTGTTAACTGATGCAACCCTTACCCGCAAATCCATTAAACCCGCCTTTGCTTCCCTGACCATTGGTTCCGGGGCTGTAGCTTTGGTAATGGGAGACCGGAAGCTCAAGGACACGGGACACCGTCTTGTTGCCGGAGCCTGCCGCGCCAATACACGACATAACGACCTCTGCCGGGGAGGACAGAATGCGGAGCAGGGTACCCTGATGTCCACTGATTCTGAGCTGTTGTTGACCGAGGGTGTTGACACTGCCCGGATGTGCTGGCAGAGTTTTCTGCAGGAATCCGGCTGGAAAAAGGACAGTATAGATCAGTTTTTCTGTCACCAGGTTGGACGAGCCCACGCGCAGCAGCTTTTCTCCACCCTTGAGCTTGATCCTGCCCGCAATTTTGAAACCCTGCCTGTGCTCGGGAATGTCGGCTCGGTTTCCGCGCCCATCACTATGGCCATGGGGATTGAGAAGAGAAAGCTGAAGCCGGGACAGCGGGGTGCCATACTTGGTATCGGTTCCGGGATTAACTCCCTGATGCTGGGCATCGACTGGTAAGGCAGAAAGGGAAAAGTGAAAAGTGAAAAGGGAAAAGTGCAGGCTGATAGAGCAAAAGTCCTTGCTCAGTATCCTTTCAGGCCCAAATTCGTCACTGTTGACGGGCATCGGATGTCCTTCCTTGACGAGGGCAGCGGGCCTGCCGTTGTCATGGTGCATGGCAACCCTTCCTGGTCATATCTGTACCGCAACCTGGTAACAGAGCTTAAATCAACTCATCGCTGCATTGTGCCGGATCACCTCGGCTGCGGTCTGTCCGATAAACCGCAGGACTATCCGTACCGGTTGCAGAATCATATTGATAATTTAGAAACCCTGCTTGATCAATTGCAAGTCGATAAATGCGTGCTGGTCGTCCATGACTGGGGCGGAGCCATCGGCATGGGCTGGGCAGGACTTCATCCGGATCGGGTTGCCGGGCTGGTGGCACTTAACACGGCCGCCTTCCATTCCAGCCGTATACCCTTTCGCATTGCCGTCTGTCGCTGGCCAGTCCTTGGCCCATTGCTGGTGCGTGGTCTGAACGGTTTTGCCCGGCCTGCCACCTTTATGGCCGTGCATAACAAAATGTTGCCCGAGGTGGCGGCAGGTTTTCTTTATCCCTACAACTCCTGGCAGAACAGGGTGGCTGTACACCGTTTTGTCCAGGACATTCCCCTGCATGAGAATCATCCTTCATGGCAGACGCTCTCAAACGTTGAGGACTCCCTTGACCGGTTGCAGGATAAACCCATGCTTCTGTGCTGGGGCGGCGAGGATTTTTGTTTTAATGATCTTTTTTATAAGCAGTGGCAGCACCATTTTCCGGCAGCAAACAGCCATTATTTCCCCGAGGCCGGTCATTACGTGCTGGAAGATGCCTTTGATGAGATTATGGCGCTGTTGATCCCGTTCCTTGCGTCCTGTGATGGCTGATTGCAATATTGCCGGAGCCCTGCACAAGGTTGCAGCCCAGCAGTCTGATCAGGTAGCCCTTGTCAGCGGCCGGGGCGGCAATTACCGACAGTGGAGTTTTAAGGAGATACTGGTAAACAGCAACCGCTATGCTGCTGCCCTGGAAGCGCTGGGGGTAGAGCGGGGCGATCGGGTTATGCTCATGGTTCGGCCCTCCATGGAGTTTATCTGTCTCACCTTTGCATTGTTCCAGATGGGGGCAGTGGTGATCCTGATTGATCCGGGCATGGGCTATAAAAACCTGCTGCGTTGTATTGCTTCTGTTCAACCCCTTGTCCTGATTGGTATCCCCCAGGTGCAGCTGTTTGCCCGTCTGTTCAGAAAACCTTTTAAGACAGTCAAAACCAGGATCTGTGTGGGGCCATCGTTTGGCCTGCTCGGCATAACCCTTGACGCTGCAACACGTGGCATGGGAACGGAGTTTGCCCCGGTGAAGGCAGCAGAAGATGAGTTGGCCGCCATTATTTTCACCACCGGTTCCACAGGACCGCCCAAGGGGGTGCAGTACAGTCATGGCACCTTTTCCAGTCAGCTGAAATTGATACGAGATTATTACAAGATTGGTCCAGGCGATGTGGACCAGCCAGGTTTTCCGCTCTTTGCACTTTTTGCAACCGCTCTGGGAGCCACTGCCGTTATACCGGACATGGACCCGACAAGGCCGGCAAAGGTGGATCCGGCAAAGTTTATCCGTTCCCTGATCGACTGGAAGGTAACCTACTCCTTTGGTTCACCGGCCATCTGGAATGGAGTCAGCAATTATTGCGTAGAGCGTGATATTACGCTGCCTGTACGAAAAATTCTCATGGCCGGTGCCCCGGTTTCAGGCGAGTTGATCAAACGTGTGCAGCGGATCATGCCTCCCGAAGGCGAGATCCACACGCCCTACGGCGCCACTGAATGCCTGCCGCTGGCCTCCATTATTGGTCAGGAAATTCTGGACCATACCTGGCCGCAGACTCGTTTGGGCAGAGGCACCTGTGTGGGTAAACCGTTGCCGGGGATGACCATTGCTATTATGAAACCAATGGACGGGCCGCTTGCCGACTGGTCTGATGCAGCCCTCTTGCCGCCGGGTGAGATCGGCGAAATTGTGGCCAAAGGGCCGGTGGTAACAAAGGTCTACGATCATAATGAGCAGGAAACCAGGCAAGCCAAGATCACAGATGGCTCGGCGGTCCGGCATCGTATGGGTGATATGGGCTATCTGGACTTTCAGGGACGACTCTGGTTCTGTGGTCGCAAGGCACATCGGGTCCTGACTGCAAAAGGCGTGATGTACACGATCTGCTGTGAGGCGATTTTTAATGAACATGAAAAGGTATTACGCTCAGCCCTGGTGGGTGTAGGCAAGCCGGGCGAGCAGCAGCCGGTCTTGATTGTTGAGCTGAGGGAGAAGGTTGTTGATACAGGCCGGCTGTTTAAAGAACTACAGGGGTTGGCAGAGGCCAGTGAACTGACCCGTAGGATCAAAACGTTTTTGGTGCATCCAGCCTTTCCCGTTGATATCCGCCATAATGCAAAAATATTTCGGGAAAAGCTGGCTGTCTGGGCAGAGAAAAGACTGCGTGCAGACTCCTGCGAGAACGGGCTCTGAAGATGATGCAGATCATGGAGGTCCCATGAACAGGGTGCTGGTTACAGGAGGCGGGGGCTTTATCGGCCTTGCCCTGACACGTGAGCTCTGCAGGCGGGGGGTTAAGGTTCGAATCCTTGGCCGACATCGATATCCGGAAGCAGAATCTGCCGGGGCAACCTGCATACGCGGCGATATCCGTGACCTTGGAACCGTAACCTTGGCATCAGCTGGTTGTGACACAGTTTTTCATGTTGCGGCCAAGGCCGGTATCTGGGGCCCATTCCAGGAATATTTCGCTGTTAACGTCACAGGCACATTGAATGTAGTTGCTGCCTGTAAAAAGAAGGGCGTACAGGCCTTGGTCTACACCTCAACCCCTTCCGTGATCTTTGACGGCCACGATTTGGAAGGGGTTGACGAGTCGGTCCCCTATGCAGCTAAACCGCTCTGTCATTATGCCACCACCAAGATTCTGGCCGAACAACAGGTGCTGCAGGCAAACAGTGAGCAATTATGGACCACCGCCATTCGCCCGCACCTGGTCTGGGGACCGGGTGATACCAATCTGATACCAAGGCTCATGGCTCGAGGCCGGGCGGGAGATTTAAGGATTGTAGGTGACGGCAGCAACCTGGTGGATATCGCCTATATCGACAATGTGGTTCATGCCCACCTGCTGGCAGCAGATAATCTGCTCGCAACAGCCACGGCAGCAGGGCACTCCTTTTTTATTGGTCAGCAGGAACCGGTACTGCTCTGGAGCTGGATTAACGAGTTGTTTGTCCGTATGGATGTGCCGAAAGTCAACACAAAGCTAAGCCTTGGTAAAGCAAAGGCCATAGGCTGGCTGCTGGAAAAGGTACATGGAATCCTGCAGCTTGAACAGGAACCCAAAATGACCAGGTTCCTGGCAGAACAGCTGGCCCTCTCACACTGGTTCAGCAAGAAAAATGCAAAAACTCTTCTTGGCTACAGCGAAAAAGTAACAACGGAACAGGGAGTTGAACGGTTGGTACGCTGGCTGCAGGATGGAAGGTCTTGAGTGAGGTCCTTTGTAGTATGTCTCACATGGTTTAAGGGTGTTGTGTAGATAATTCCGTTTGAATAGACCGTGATACCAATACCGGCCTGACCGCCTTGGCACAATATATCTCCGGAAGTCTGTTTTCCACTGCGGAGGAATTCATTGTCGCCATCATCCGTTGTGTTTCCTGACAACTCTTTCGGGCATCTCATAGATATCAATCAATTTTATCCATCCAGTCATCATATTTGATTAAAAAACAAGAAAGAGCCTGATCTTTTGCAAAAAGTGCTTATAGTAATTACTACTGAAAATTAATTTTAACGAGGAGGTATTGTCATGAGCGAACAGAATACAACAAATCCCGGTCTGAAGGCCGAAGATGTACACTGGAAATGTGGTAATTGCGGTAGAATTGCCTGTGCACAAACTCCGCCGGATGTCTGCCCTGCCTGCAATGAAAAATGCGACTTCAAGAATGTAAGCTGTTACACTCCTGAATGTGGAGGCCCGGGAAATATTGATCCCCGGCTGTAAAAATCACGTTTTTTTAGTTGTTCTTACAGAATTGCCCGGCATGGTCGGGCAATTCTGTAAGAACCGAAATGGGCCGTTCTGCTTGTATGACCTGTCGGCCTAAAGCAGCGGCTTACAGCTTGCTTGTCTTTCTCCGAACAGCCCTTGAACTTCTAGATACCATCTTCGTTGCGATCAGGACTATTCAGATTTTTGGCAACTATAGGCCTGTAAAGAAATAACCCGACCAATCTTGCATCTTATCTTCGGACAATCTTTAAATGCGGCTCAAGCGCAGGCGTAGACTCCGTGGGGTGCCTGTGACGGCTTACGCTGTGGTTTATTGTTAATTGGAAATGATTTGTTCTCATAGCGCTGAGCTGTATGCAAAAGGTAACTATTCAGGAGCACCCCATCTTTGCCCATTTCGGAGTCTCGTATACTCGTTTACCTGGTCTTCTCGAATAGCACAAGTATACTTCAAAGCCCCAGGTAAGCGAGGAACGAGACTCCGAATGAACAGGTAGCGCAGACTCCGAATATGAGGCACTCCTAAACAGTTACGGCGCAGTGGTTTTACCAACTATGGGACACAACCTGAATAGTTACTGCAAAAGATGCTGTTTTTGAGAGTAGAATCCGCCGACAGGAGATACAGTTATATTGCAGGCTATTATCAGAGTTATTGATTTGTGGCTTGTTCATTCGTATATAGTGGATTCAGGCCTGTTGATGCGGTCTCCGTTTCAAAAATCAGCATGAACTTTTAGGAAAAAAGATTTGACAGGAAGCCGTTTTTTCGGTAGGTATTCGTGTCGTGAGCTGAACCACCATTCACTTTGTTTAGTGAGTAATCACTATTTTTTGAGTTATCAGGAGCGGTTATATGATTACAGTTGACATCACATTGGTAATTCATATCATCAATATGATCGTATTGATGTTTGTTCTCAACGCAATTCTCTATAAGCCGGTTTTAGGGATTCTGGAAAAACGGCAGGAGAAACTGGATGCGCTGAGCGATGATGTAGAGCAGTTCGAGCAGAACGCCCGTCATCGTCAGGCTGAAGTCGATAAGAAAATGCGCCAGGCAAGTGCAAAGGCCAAAAAGGCGCTGGATGGTGCCAGAAGTGAGGCCCAGGCCGCAGGAGCTGAGAAGGTGGCCGCTATTCGCCAGGAAGCGGATGGCGAGAAGGAAAAACAGCTGTCGGAAGTTCGATCTCAGGTTGATGCTGCCCGTAAAGAGCTGCTGGATAATGTAACCGGCTTTGCTCAGGAGATGGCTGGAAAGATACTTGGAAGGAGTCTGAAAGCATGAGAGCTCATTTGCTAAAAATTGTACTGCCGCTACTGCTGGCGATAGCGATCTGTGCAGCACCGTCAGTGTTTGCGTCAGGACATGGTGCAGCAACTGCTGGTGATGATCAGGCGCTGCATGGTGTGGAAGCTGCCCATGAGGCCAATAAGGCTTTTGAGGAAAAACAGCACGGTGATATTGCTGCTGCAGCTCATGATCAGCATGAGGCCGATGTGCATGATGCTGAGGTGGCGGAAGCCGCCCATGGCGATGGGCACGGTGACGGACATGCCGCCCCGATGATTACAGCGGAAAAGTTGAAGGATCTTTTCTGGCGTACTGCAAACTTCATCGCCCTGATTATTATCCTGGTTAAGTTTCTTGCCAAGCCTATTGCAGGTGGCCTGAGTGGCCGTCGTCGCGGCATTCAGGAAGAGCTTGAGACTCTGGAAGTAAAACGTGATGAGGCGGAACGTTCTTATAAAGAGTTTGAGACCCGTCTTGCCGGCATGGAAAAGGAGATGGATTCCGTTGTTGAAAAGGCTATAGCTATGGCCCAGGACGAGAAGACTCGTATTCTGAATGAGGCTGAGCAGGCAGCTGACGAAATTAAAAGTCAGGCTGAGGCTGCTGTACAGGCCGCCATCGTTGACGCCAAAAGGAAACTGCAGGAAGAGGTGGCAGAACAGGCCGCCGCAATGGCTGAGGAGTTGATCGTAAAAAATCTGACCGCAAAGGATCAGGTTGCGATCACTGAACAGTATCTTGAGAGAGTGGGTGCGGTACAGTGAAACAGGTAATCTTAGCAAAGCGGTATGCCAAGGCAATATTTTCCCTTGGTAAGGAGCAGAACAAGGTTGATGCCTATGCGGAGTCGCTGGCTGCAATTGCCGAGCTCTATGCAAACCCGGAAGTTGAAGTCGCGGATGCGCTGACCAATCCCCTGTATCCCTTAGAGGCCAGGCAGAAGGTTATGGCCAAAGTCGCGGAATCAGTAGATGCTGATACCATCATGACCGCCTTTCTCAACCTGTTGATTGAGAAGAAACGGGTGGATGTGTTGCCGGATATCGCCCGTGAGGTACAGGTCATGGTTGACCGTGAGGAGAATATCAGTCACGGTTCGGTTACTTCAGCCATAAAGCTTGACAGTGCACTGCTTAAGAAAATTCAGGCAACACTTGAGAAAATTACAGGAAATAAGGTAATTCTTGAAACACAGGTTGATCCTTCCATTATCGGCGGTATCGTCGCCAAGGTCGGAGATCTGGTGTTGGACGGAAGTATAAGAACGCAACTTAATGGATTAAAAGAATCTATCAAGGGGAGAGAATAGTCAAATGCAGATCAAAGCCTCAGAAATCAGTCAGATCATTAAGGACCAAATCGCCGGCTACGAGAGTGACGTCGACCTGAAAGAAACCGGAACCGTGCTTTCAGTTGGTGACGGTATTGCCCGTGTCTATGGTGTTGAAAACTGCCAGGCCATGGAGCTTCTCGAGTTTCCCGGCGGTATCATGGGACTCGCTCTCAACCTTGAGCAGGATAACGTTGGTGTCGCCGTAATGGGCGATGTACGTTATATCAAGGAAGGTGATATCGTAAAACGGACAGGAAAGATTGCAGAGGTTCCTGTCGGACCTCCACTGGAAGGACGTGTTGTTGACGGTATCGGTTTTCCCATTGACGGTAAGGGACCCATTGAAGGTGCCGAGACCCGTAAAATGGAAGTTCTGGCACCCGGTGTTATTGCCCGTAAAGGTGTCCATGAGCCCTGCTACACAGGTTACAAGGCTATAGACGCCATGACCCCGGTCGGACGTGGTCAGCGTGAGTTGATCATTGGTGACCGCCAGGTAGGTAAGACCGCTCTCTGTGTTGATGCCATCATTGCCCAGAAGGACACGGATGTCCATTGTATTTATGTTGCGACCGGTCAGAAAAAATCGACTGTTGCTCTGGTTGTCGAGACCCTGCGTAAACATGGTGCCATGGACTACACAACCGTAGTTGCCGCCTGTGCATCCGATCCGGCGCCGATGCAATATGTTTCCGCAATGGTTGGTTGTGCCATGGGTGAGTACTACCGTGACAATGGTCAGCATGCCCTGATCATCTACGATGACCTTTCCAAGCAGGCTGTCTCCTATCGTGAGTTGTCCCTGCTGCTCAGGCGTCCTCCTGGACGTGAAGCATATCCTGGTGATATCTTTTTTAACCATTCCCGCCTGCTTGAACGTGCATCCAAGGTTAATGACGAGCTTGGTGCCGGTTCTCTGACCGCTCTGCCGATTATTGAGACCCAGGCCGGTGACGTTTCCGCCTTTATTCCGACCAATGTTATTTCCATTACAGATGGCCAGGTATTCCTGGAGCCGAGCCTGTTCTTTGCCGGTGTTCGCCCGGCGATCAACGTTGGTATTTCGGTATCACGAGTTGGTGGTGCTGCCCAGGTAAAGGCTATGAAGCAGGTTGCCGGTAGCCTTCGTCTGGACCTTGCCCAGTATCGTGAGCTGGCAGCCTTTGCCGGTTTCGGATCTGATCTTGATGCAGCAACACAGGCCCAGTTGACCCGTGGTGAGCGTCTTGTCGAGATTCTCAAGCAGCCTCAGTATCAGCCGCTGCCAATGGAAAAACAGGTTGCCATTATTTTTGCCGGCAACAAGGGTTTCCTTGATGAGTTCCCGATAAATGTTCTGGCTGATTA
>JAUWLT010000074.1 GCA_030613515.1 Desulfobulbaceae bacterium | reverse complement strand
ATGGTACTGATATTACCGCCACAGGTGAGATTTAAAAAAAAAGTTTCAACTATATCGTCGCGGTGATGCCCCAGGGCGATTGTACTGTAATGATGTTTGCGAGCGTACTCGAAGAGCTGCTTCCTGCGGCTGCGGGCACAGTGAAAACATACATCCTTAGTTGAGGTTGCAGGTGTATCAGTGGCTGTAGGGGCAGGCAGATCTGCAGGCAGAGTCACACAGGGAAGGCCGATGGTCTCGAGCCTGTTTACTACCCGACGGGCATTAATACCCGCCCCGCCGACATCAGGCATCATATCAATATGAACGGCCTTGAGCCTGTAGTTGATCGGGGCTTTTTTGCGCCAGTTGTGCAGCAGCCAGGCAAGGACCAGGGAATCAATACCGCCGGAAACAGCAACCAGTACATTATCTCCATCGGCCAGCATGCTGTAATCAGACATGGCCCGGCCAACACGTCGGTTCTCAGCGGCAGATACGGCAGCAATCACGAACTGATCAAAAATATGCCGGACGGGATAATTTCAGAAGTGGCCGCAATTTCGCACCAACAGACTGAAAGTATCAGCAGGCAAATAAATCATTCATCATCGGCAAGGTAAGGACACTCACTGAACCTGGCACGCAATCCTTCCCGCATCAGTTGTTCCGCTGTCACCCAGGTGAAACCGCGTTCTGTGGCAGTCTTAAAATTAAAAAGATTTTCCATAACCGATTGCTGTACTTCATCAAAGGTACCACTGCAGAGAACAGTGCCTTCAGGTATGGCGATCAGACGGAAGTCAAAGGCCACCGATGCCGGATCCTTGGCAGAGTATTTCCCGCCAACTCTGTCCCTGTAACGCCGGAGGGTTGTCTCCAGGACAGTATTGCAGCTGAGCCGGTCAGCAACCACCCTGGCCCGGGCAAGGGGCTGGGCAGGCAAATTCTCCATACCGGAAATCTGGCCGTCACTGACCAGCCTGACATCAGGCCTGCTGATGAAGTGCTGTTTCAACAGCTCATTCAGAACGTGGACACCGTTCTGCAACTGTTTTTTCTCTGCAGCAGGAATAATCTCATCAAAATTGTCTGCAGTCGCAACGGGCAGGACTCCGATACAGGTAACCGCGTAATCAGGAACATGAGAAGCGGGAGAGGTGACAGTTTTCTGACTGCAACCGACCGACAAAAGTAACAAAGAGAGCATGACTAAAGTGAGAGTACGCAGTATAGAAAACACGCTGTTCCTCCTGAAATTAAATGGTTATGGACATCTGAACGGGCTGTTCAACAGCCCTTCAAGGAATCTTCAGCAACCCGATCCTATAAAGATCCCTTGGACGATAATGCTCCAACAAGCCCCGGGCGTGGTGAAGAGGCGTTCCCCATTGCACGGCCCAGGGCCTTGAACACAGCTTCGATAATATGATGTGCGTTTTGACCATGCAGGAGATCAACATGCAGGGTCAGGCCTCCATGCAAGGACAGAGCCCGCAGAAATTCACTGACAAGGGCCGTATCAAAGGTGCCCACCTTCTGATCCGTGATGTCGACATCATAATGCAGGTACGGACGATTGGAAAAATCCACACAGACCCGGGCAAGGGTTTCGTCCATGGGAACATAACCATGACCGTAACGGTTGATACCCGACTTATCACCCAGAGCTTGTGCAAAGGCCTGGCCCAGACAGATACCGAGATCTTCCACTGTGTGATGATCATCAATAAAGGTGTCTCCTGCAGCTCTGATACTCAAATCAAAAAAGCCGTGCACGGTTAACAGGGTCAACATGTGATCCATGAAACCGATGCCGGTGTCAACCTCTGCCTGTCCCGAGCCGTCAAGCTCCAGTACAATACGTATATCAGTCTCCCGGGTCTTCCGTTCAACCTCGCTCCTGCGAATGGGAGTGTCAGTCATATCTATCTGCTCCTGATCGATTCAATCTAACCTGTGTTTATATTTCTTCAGTATCCTTGATCCTGCAAACTAATTAGTTTATATAACAGTTTACGGGAGGGACAACCAATTTGGTTAACCCACTGACTTGTAAAAGTTTACCAGTGCCTCAGCAGTGCGTGATCAAGCCCTTCAGTTATACCCCCCCTGTATATCGGAGTCTCGGACCTCGCTTACCTGCAGGATTGCGCACGTGCTGATGGGGTGCTGGTGATCTTTTACTAGTTTATAGTATTACGACTGCCGGAGATTGGCAACATTTCTTGTCGACATAGCTGTTATTTTCAAATATTTACATGGCAGCAATTTCGGGCTATTTTTTTATTGACATGGTCGTGACGATCCTGTTATATTTTTTGGCCATTTACGGAAAATGACTGAGCGGGAATAACTCAGTGGTAGAGTGCAACCTTGCCAAGGTTGACGTCGCGAGTTCGAATCTCGTTTCCCGCTCCACTGATTCTCCAAGGTTCGGACGCCGTTCGAACCTTTTTTTGTTCAATATTAGAGGCATGTATGAAAACGTATTATACGCCGGTAGATGAAATAGATCGCAAATGGTATGTGGTTGATGCCGACGGCAAAGTTCTCGGCCGTATTGCCACTGAAATTGCCCGCCGACTGCGTGGCAAACATAAACCAACGTTCTGCAACTTTCAAGACAATGGCGATTTTATTGTTGTCATTAACGCAGAACGCATTCATCTGACCGGTAACAAGTGGGATGACAAGGTGTACTACACCCATAGCGGCTACATGGGTGGTATCAAGGGCCAGACAGCCAAAGAAGTACTGGCCAAAACACCGGAAGAACTGATCCGCATGGCAGTGAAGGGCATGCTGCCCAAGAACAAACTCGGCATAGCTCAGCTCAAAAAGCTGAAAGTATACGCCGGTGCCGAACATCCCCACAAGGCCCAACAGCCTGAACCCCTGGATATTTAACGGAGCTTACCATGGCACAGGAAAAGACATACGCGACCGGAAAACGGAAAACCGCTATTGCCCGGGTATGGATTACCCCCGGCGACGGCAAAATCAATATAAACAAGCAGTCCATGGAAGACTACTTCGGTAACATCTTCTTTGAACCAAAAATCGGTAAGCCGTTTGCGGTAACGGAAACAGCAGATAAATATGATGTCATGGCCACGGTTAAAGGCGGTGGCAAATCCGCACAGGTTGATGCACTGGTACACGGCATCTCCAAGGCTCTGCAGGAATTGAATCCTGAAATGCGTGACTCCTTGAAAAAAGCGGGGTTGCTGACCCGTGATTCCCGTGCCAAAGAGCGGAAAAAATACGGCCAGCGCGGCGCACGTGCCCGCTTCCAGTTCTCCAAACGTTAATCGCACGGAACCACTGCAGACCTGTTTTTTCATTTTTTTTACACTGGGGAATAACGAATGGTTTCGTTATTCCCCTTTTTTATTCCTATCGTAAGATGGTGTAGTGATGTTAAAAGTTGGAATTATTGGTGCATCCGGCTACACGGGTGTGGAACTTGCCAGGATACTCTCAACTCATCCTGAAGTCGAACTGACCGTTGCCACTTCCAGGCAGTATGCCGGCAAACCCTTGTCAGAGGTATTTCCCAACCTGCGCAAACGGGTTGACCTTATCTGCGAAAATCTTGGGACGGAAGAGCTTATAGAACGGGCGGATTTCTTTTTTGCTGCCGTTCCCCACAAGACAGCCATGGACATTGTCCCACCTCTGCTGTCAGCAGGAAAAAAGGTTGTGGATCTGAGTGCTGACTTTCGAATCAGGGACGCCAACGTCTATGAACAGTGGTACCAGCCTCATTCCAGTGCAGAACTCATAAGCGAGGCTGTCTACGGGCTGCCCGAACTGTACCGGGACCAGGTCCGGAAAACCCGACTGGTTGCCAACCCCGGCTGCTATCCCACCTCGGTTATTCTAGGACTGGCACCTCTGCTACGCGAAAAAATGATCGACCCCACCACCCTGATCATTGATTCCAAATCAGGCACATCCGGAGCAGGCCGCTCTGCCGGCGTCGGGACGCTGTTCTGCGAAGTTGCAGATGGTTTCCGGGCCTACAAGGTCGGCGGCTCGCACAGACACATACCGGAAATAGAGCAGGAGCTGTCCGCACTGGCCGGGGAAAAGGTAACCGTTTCCTTCACCCCGCATCTGCTGCCCATTTCCCGCGGTATCCTGAGTACCATGTATGGTTCCATGAGCTCTACAGTCAGCGAACAGGAAATCCAGCAACTCTATGAAAAGACCTATGAAGAGGAACCTTTTGTCCGGGTCTGCCCTCCGGGAACCTTTCCGGCCACCCAGTATGTACGGGGCAGTAACTGCTGCGATATCGGCATAAAGGTTGACTCCAGAACCGGGCGGATCATTGTGCTGGCGGCCATTGACAATATTGCCAAGGGAGCATCGGGCCAGGCCGTGCAGAACATGAACCTGATGAATGGCTTTGCTGAGACAAGCGCACTTCTTGGTGCCCCGTTTTTCCCGTGAGCGAAAATAATATCCGATTGCTCATTGCCTATGACGGCACCAACTACGGTGGCTGGCAACGCCAGAAAAACAGTCCCACCATCCAGGGAATAATCGAGGACAAGCTCACCGTGATCACGAACGAGGCAACCGTGGTCAACGGCTCGGGTCGTACTGATGCCGGAGTGCATGCCCTGGGCATGGTGGCGAATTTCAAGACCAACTCCAGCATGGCGGCAGAATCCTTTCAAAAAGCGCTCAACTCCATGCTGCCCCGGGATGTACGGATTATAGAGGCCGGCGAAGCTGCCCCTGATTTTCATGCCCGCTATAACTCCACCGGCAAAACTTATCGCTACGATTTCTTCACCGGTTCCACCCAGTCTCCGACTGAACGCTTATACCGCACCCACGTTCCATGTTCTTTTAAGTTAAGCAAGGTCAGAGCCTGCCTGAAAGACCTGATCGGCAGTCACGATTTTTCAAGCTTTGAGGCCGGCGGCTCCCGGGACCTGACCAGAACGGGTGGCCGGGGAGCGGTACGAACCCTGCTCAAGGCCGTATGTGTTACCGATCTCACCCAACCTGAACACTTATCTTTGTATTTAACAGGCGACGGATTCCTGCGTTACATGGTCCGCAATCTGGCCGGCACCCTCTTCCTGGTCGGTTCAGGCCGGATAGACAGGGGAGAATTCGCAACTATTCTAGCCGGGAAAGACCGTAGTCTGGCCGGCCCCACAGCCCCTGCCTGTGGCCTGTTCCTTGAACAGGTCCATTACAAAGTCTTGACAGTCAGTGCGTTGGAGAGGTGATCATGTTCAGGACGTGCAAACCACTTATCCTGGCATCGGCCTCGCCACGGCGTCAACAGTTTCTGACAAACCTCGGCCTTAATTTTACCTCCCTGCCCGCAGATATTGATGAAACTCCGGAAACCGGAGAAACGCCGACGGCCTTTGCCATGCGCCTGGCCCTGGCCAAGGCCTGGACAATTGCTGAGCAACATCCACAGGCCTATGTCATCGGCTCTGATACCGTGGTTACCTTAAATAACCGGATCCTGGGTAAACCCGCAGATGCAGCCAACGCTCTGGATATCCTCCGCAGCCTGCAGGGAAAGACCCACCAGGTCATTACCGGCCTGTCTCTTACCTGCCTGCAGGATAACTGTTTTGAGAACCTGGCCAGGACAACCAGTGTTACCTTTACTACCTTTTCCGATTCTATCCTGCGAGCTTATATCAGAACAGGTGAACCCATGGATAAGGCCGGGGCATACGGTATCCAGGGAAAGGGTAGTTTTCTAGTCCGGACAATCCAGGGATCATGTTCAAACGTTATCGGCTTACCCATCAACACATGTACCTCCCTGCTCCTGCAATACGGAGTTATCATTCCGGGGCCGTGAACACGATTGCAAGATCTTGACAGCATCTCCTGGATTATGCTATTAAGTAATATAGATTCTTCCTCTATTTCAGAAGTAAACCTTCTTCAGGTTACATGCCGCCAAAATTTTATGCCTGCTTGCGCAGGGCTACTTTCTGACACGACTCTATATTTTCACGACATCTAAACCTGTAACAAATCAACCAACACCGGCTTGCAACGCTATTGACGACAATGACCACCACACACCGCGTCTCATGACTCCTGAACAGATCACTAAAGGTATTGACAGTCTTATTTCAGGAGACCCTGGTCAACTGAAACATATTGAACTTGCCCGGGCTCTACCGGAGAAGATTGCCGACCTGCTCACTGACAAAAACTACGGGGATGTTGATATACTTCTCGGCCGGATTGTTACCGTTCTCCAGGAGGTTGGGGATGAGCTGTGTCACAATGCCGCCATCTCCCTGGCCGGTACGCTTTGTATTCTGGCTTTGCATGAAGAATGGTCGCGTATGGACAGAATGTTGGCCGCAACACAACAGGCACTTCACATTGCCGGCGATAACGATCAAGTCGTCCGGGAGTGTATTGCTGCAGTTACAAAACTTGCTGCCCACCACATCCGTCAGGAGCAATATAGTGCGCCCCGAATTGTTCTGATAATGATCTACGGTCCGGTAACGCTGGCTTCAGCATCAAAGGAGTTTCGTAACCTAGTGGAATCAGCTGTTAAGGAGCTGGCATTACGACCTGTTTTGGATAAGCTGCTGGAAGAATACCTTCATGGCAGTGAAAAACAAGAAGAAGCTGGACGTCTACTGGTTGCCTTTGGTCGACAGGCTGCTGATTACCTCATAGACTCTCTGATCCAGGGAAAAAGCAAAGCTGAACGTATCAAGCTGCTCAAACTGATTAAAGACCTTGGGGAACCGACAGAAGAAGTCCTGCTCCGGATGTTGCAGCAAACCAGCCCTTGGTACGTAACCAGAAACATCGTCAGCCTGCTTGGCGAAACAGGTAATCTTGATTGTTTTGAAGACGTGGCCCGGTTCCTTGAGCATGATGATGTGCGGGTTAAAAAAGAGGTGTTGACAGCTGCCGGCAAAATTGGTGGAAGTTCCAGGAAAAAGTTTCTCCTAAAGGCATTAAACTCTGTTCCTCCCCAACTCATGGGACACGTGATTTCTCTGCTTGGCGATATTCACGATGACAGCCTGGTAGTACCACTCTCAGATATTCTGGATAATGCATCCATGCACCAAAGTGAGCTCGGGGACGAACTGCAGATTGCAACCTGTCAGGCCCTGGGAAAGATTGGCTCCGTCAAGGGGCTTCCGATCCTGAAAAAAATCATTGCCAACAACACGCTTCCAGGTACAACTAAAGAAGAACTGGAAAAAAACTCCACCCTGCAGGCTGCGGAAAAAGCCGTTCAACGCATCCGGAGTGGCAACAGTCAAAACATTCAACAGACCAGGGTAAAAAAGGTCATGGGTGTATCCATGGCAGCTGACCATGTTTCTGCCAGGGAGGCGGCAATTATTCGAATTGCCATGGCTGGAGACAAACAAAAAGCTCTCCAAAAACTTTTTCAACTGATTGGCGAGTGCGCGGCAAAAAAAGATTTCAAGAATGCAGAGCGACTCCGGGAACGATTGTATGAGATTGCCCCAATGCCACTCAATGCAATTATCCGGTCCGCCGAGATCATTGAACAGGCAAAAAGTGGTTTTGTTGGACGGGGATACCTTGACATCTGGTCGGAGTTGCGTGAGGAGCTCTCTTCAGCTGAATTCAGCGCCATTTATCATGAGCTGGAAAATCGATCCGTCCAGCCTGAAGAACTTCTTATCAGGCAGGGTACTAAAAATGATGAACTATTTTTTATCAACCATGGCAGCATAAAGGTTTTCTACAAACAGGATCAGCATGAAATTTTTATAAAAAATCTCACCAGTGGAGAGATAGCAGGAGAAAATTTTTTTAACGCTTCAGTCTGGACCGTCAGCTTGAAAGCCTTGACTCCCAGTCGAATCTCGGTTCTAAAACGCTCCTGTTTCAGCCGCTGGCATGAGGCATTCCCGGGCCTGGAAGACAAACTTAAAACTTACTACAACCGCTCCAATGATGTCCATAACCTGCTTGAAAAAAAGGGGTTAAGCCGCAGGAAATTTGACCGCTATCAGCTGTCCCGCAAGGTACGGATCCACATGATCGACAATACCGGGAAGCCAATCGGCGGGGAATTCAAGGGGAATCTGTTTAATATGTCTAAAGGAGGCCTTGCCTTACGAATCCGCGTTGCCAGGGAAGAAAATGGTCGCCTGCTGCTGGACAAAAAAATGCAGATTACTATCCCGGTCGGCGGCAAACACCCTCAACTTCATGTTCATGGACAGGTGCTGGCCGTACATCCTTTTACCTCTGATCACAACGACTTCCTGGTCCATTTCATCTTTGACAATGAACTTGACAAGGAAAGCCTGATGTTGATTCTGGGGTAAGATTTGTAGTAAACTCATCGCAAAATTATTAACTATGCGGTATTGCGCACCTCAAAATTAGTAAGCGGTCAGAGGCACCCCATCTTCACGCACTCGGAGTCTACGCTTACCTGTTTCCGCCCGCATAGAGGATGACACCGCTTCGCTGTTATAGCGAACTAAAGCAACTGCGCAAATCTGGGGCACCTCTGACCGCTTACAAGTTTTTAGTCCATCATATTATTGAGTTATCATCCGTGTGATTGGGTACTAAAATTGTAAGCGATCAGCGCATGTTGTCAACCGCAGGTAAATCCAGGACAGGTTCCCATACCAGGCGGAGTTGCAGGTTGTAGATGTCACTGTGCCTTGGGGTTATATTGACAATCTCCAAATCATAATTTAGCGGATCAAAACTCTCTGCCAGTGCACTGAGCTTTTCCTGCAGCTCTCGCGCCAGGGCATCGATATCTTCCTGGATCAGGACTACTGCATCCTCGGCCCTCTGCACATCACCTTTTTCCTTGAGCACCCGACCGGCACCGCGCATACTACGGGCAGTCCGAGTTGCAGTAGAAACCGATAAAGTCTTGCGGCCAAACAGGGCTCCAAAGATTGCCACGCCGACTGAAAGGGCAGTATCAATTCCTTTCGCCGTGACATCTCCCTTTTCCTTGTCAATCCTGGCGTACGCCTTTTCAAGCCTGGTTTCCAGCCGGCGCTGTTTTTTCGCATACCGCTCTTTAACCTTGTCTGCCTCGGCTTCTTTTTTCCCGCGGAGCAAGTCAGCGACCCGTTTATTAAACAGGGCCTCTGTCTCCCCGGGCTTTGAGGTCAAATTAAGGGGAGTCACCTTCATCAATGGTAGTCGCTTGGAGTGGTAAAGAAAATCATCAAACTCCTTTTCCAGGCCGCGTAGGTTTCTGAGGGCACTGAAAGCTGAAGGAAGCGATGCAAAACGGCTACCCTCCGGGGCCTGGTCTTCACAGTCGCCCAGTTCCACCGTATACTCTTCTGCCTGCTGCCAGTCAGGTTTTTCAATATCATCAGTTACAGGCAGACGCAGGCAAATTTCGCTGGTCTCATCTATGCGCTGGCTTTGTTTGAAAAAGCGTACCGTTGCAGTGCCGACCAGCCAGGGCGCATAGTTAAGTTCTTCAACGGGAATCGGGGCAGGCAGAAAACACTGCTCCACGCCAACAGACAGCATGGGCGGGATAATACTATAACCCTCCGCTGTTCCTGCCGGGGCAGGCTGAGCGGCAGGTGATTGATCGCCTGAATCCCGGTCAATACCTGTTGTGATCATCTTGCCGATTTCACTTAATGAAACAGGCCCTCTCAGGTAGGACATGGCCCAACGGGTCTCAAACAAAACCAGCTCATCCTGATGAGCAGAGTACAGAAGAAAAGTACGCCCCCGCATATCCGAGAGCATTGCCCGGATCTGCTGTTCGCTGTAGTTGTCTGAACTGCCGGCGATCCCTGCCATGACCCGATCCTGATCCTGCCTGGTCTGCAACCGGCCAACAAACCAAGTTCCAATATTAGATAATCCCTTGTAGTCAAGATCCACCGGGTTCTGAGTGGAAAGCACTACTCCGATCCCGTAAGCCCTGGCCTGTTTGAGCAGGAGCAGCATGGGTTTTTTAGACGGAGGATTGGCACTCGGCGGGAAATAACCAAAAATCTCGTCCATGTACAGCAGACAGCGCAATCCGCTGCTGCCCTCCTGGCGCCGCATCCAGGAGATAAACCGGCCCAGCAGCATGGTAACAAAGAACATCCGTTCATCATCACTTAGATGGGCAATATAAAAAATAGATACCTGTGGTTTACCGGAATCGGAATACAGAAAATTTTCGATGCGCAACGGCTCCCCTTGTGTCCAACCGCTGAATGCCGGACTGGCCATGATATTATTGAGCTGCATGGCAAGATCCATCCGTTTGGGCTGAGGATAAAACACATCGGTAGTCAGACTGCCGATTTTGGCAAAGGGAGGATTCACTACCGCGCCGATCAACATTTCCAGGGACAAATCCTGCTGTTTTCGCCAGTAATAGAGGACAAGAGAGGAAAGAAGGATATGCTCCCTGCTTTTCAGAGGATCTGCCTTCACTCCTACCAGGGCCAGGATGGAACTTACAGTGGAATTCACCAGGGCGGCAGCGGTATCATTGTCTTTCAGCACCTCGGGATCCGGGGCATCCATACTGTCCAGCACGGAAACCGGCCGCCCGGTACTGCTGCCGGGAGTATAGACAACAAAATCAACGCTCCCGCGCATGCGTCCAATACGTTCTTTATCCAGGTCCCAGGAGGCAAGACCCTTTCCCCAGGTAGCAGCAGTATCGGCAGCCAGTTCTTTGCGGCTGATTCCCTTTTGAGCGACCTGTCCCTCGTCAACCCATGGTTCAAAATCATCTGCAGCAAGATCAGGAAAGGAAAGCAGCAGGTTGGTCATGTCTCCCTTGGGATCAATGACAATGGAGGGCAGCTTATCAATTGCCGCCTCTTCAATCAGGTCAATGCCCAGCCCGGTCTTACCGCTGCCTGTCATACCGATAATGGCCGCATGGGTGGTGAGATGTTTGTTTTTATACAACAGGGGCTGCCGGGTGGTCTCGCCGGTTTCCGGGTCCAATTCCCGTCCCAGGTAAAACAGATCCATTTTTTCATAGTCACTTGCGCCGGCCATGGACTTCCTCCTAAAAAAACTCTATTTAATCACGGACAGATGGGGTGCTGCTTACGAGTTACCTCTATTTCATTGAACTGAATGCGACTTTCTGCTTGAATAGATATTGAAGTAACAGCAAATCACCTCACTTGGAGCAACCATGGACCACAGGGATCCGGTTACTGACTTCTATAAAGAACAATTACCAGAAGCAGAGCTGAAAAACAACATTCTTACTGCACAATGCCCCTTCTGTGAACAACACGGCAGAACTGAAAGGGGAACTCTGGTT
>JAUWLT010000212.1 GCA_030613515.1 Desulfobulbaceae bacterium | reverse complement strand
CCATCTGCCCTCTTGAGACAATTATCAGTGGCGGCAGGAGCAGGATACTGGAAACGGAACTTCGAGGGTTACATGGTCAATACCTGCTGACCATTTCACCCCTTTCCACCAGTGACGACCAGGCAACCCTGCTGGTTGCCCGTGATTTGACCGAAGAGGAACTTCTGCAGGCTGAAGCTATGCGTGCCGCCCAGTTGGCATCAATCGGAGAACTTGCCGCCGGGGTAGCACATGAAATCAATAACCCCATCAACGGTATAATTAATTATGCCCAGCTGCTGTTGGATGATATTGAGGATGATGCTCCCGGCAGCGATTTATTGCAGCGAATTATCAAGGAAGGCAAACGGGTGGGAACCATTGCTCATAAACTGCTTGATTTCGCAAGGCAGGGGGAAGAGGAGGTTGAACCCACCGAGCTTGCAGTCATTGTTGATGATTGCATTAGTCTGATTGGTCATCAACTGAAAAAAGACGGCATAATCCTGGAAAAAAATCTTCCGGAAAATCTACCGCAGGTCCAGTGCAACAGCCAGCAGGTGAAGCAGGTTATTCTTAATATCCTGTCAAATGCCCGCTATGCCCTGAATTTGAAATATCAGGGTTCGGACCCGGGCAAGAAAATTATTATTACCGCCCAGACCAGCCGCAGAGAGGAACAGGAGTATGTTGTTTTTACGATTACAGATATGGGGACCGGTATCGAACATGACATCATGGATCGACTCAGCGATCCATTTTTTTCCACCAAGCCAAAAGGAGAGGGGACCGGTTTGGGACTCAGCATCAGCTATGGACTGATCAATGAAAATAACGGCTTTTTGCGTGTCAGCAGTGAGCTTGGGCATTCTACATCGTTGAGCGTCGGCTTGCCTGTAGCCTGAACGTAAGGGAGAAAGAGATGACAGAGAAAAAGAGGCTGATAATCGGCATAACACTTCTGTTTTTGTGCGGGGGAGGCATGCTGTTTTTTCTCGATACTCTCGAGATGAACCGGGCAGGAAAAGGTGAGTTGCCGTTTGGCCTCTGGTCAGTGCTTGTCTTTGCCTTTATGTTTGCCGGCGTTCTTGCTCTCCTTGGCAGAGAATGTTCGCTGATTACCAAAAAGATAGAGCGTTACGAGCGCGATATCAATGAAGCCGACAAATCTCTGAAAGAGGCCCAGGCGGAATTTAATGAAACCGTGGAGCGCAGGACCTTTGAAATTTCAGTGATTAATGGTTCCCTGAATCGGGAAATTGCAGAGAGGATGCAGGCGGAAACCGAGGCAAAAAAGCTGCAGCGCCGGATGGAGCTTATTTTGGAGTGTGCAGGCGAGGGTATTTTCGGTCTGGACAGCAATGGTAATGTCACCTTTACCAACAAAGCAGCATCAGAGATGCTTGGCTGGATGCCGGAGGAATTAGTCGGTAAACCCCATCACAATCTGGTTCATCATACCCATAGCGATGGCACCGTATACCGTGTGGAAGAGTGTCCCATCCACATGGCCTACAAGGATGGCAAAGTACATTATATGGATGATGATGTATTTTGGACCAGGGACGGCAGGAGTTTTCATGTCCGGTATATCTCTACACCTATCCTGGAAAATAACAGGCTTGTCGGGGCCGTTATCGTTTTTTCCGATATAACCGGCAGGCTGCAGGCCGATCGGGAGAGTAAAAAGATGCAACACTTGATGGAACTTATCCTTGATTCTGCCGGTGAGGGAATTTCCGGCGTGGATGTCGAGGGCAATATCACCTTTACCAATAAGGCCGCTGCCCTGATGCTTGGCTGGTCTCCGGAGGAGTTGGTCGGGAAATCACATCATAATCTGGTCCATCATGCCCATCCCGACGGATCATTGTACCCGCTGCAGAAGTGTCCCATTTATATGGCCTATAAGGATGGCAAGGTACATTTTAATTCAGATGATGTTTTCTGGTGTAAAGATGGTACAAGTTTCCCTGTTGAATATGTCAGTACGCCCATCAAGGAAGACGGGACCTTGACCGGTGCTGTGGTCGTCTTTAGAGATCGTTCTCTCTCAATTTCCTAAGCGAGGTTCCCATGTCGGATATGGAGCTTGATACAATATCTATCCTGGTTGTAGACGATGAGGAAAGTCTGCGACTGACCTTTCAGCTTTTTCTGCAGCGCCAAGGTTATCACCAGGTCTTAACGGCTTCCAGTTTTGAGGAAGCGCTGACCGCTGTTTCCGAGCATACCTTTGATCTGATTATCAGTGATATTGTTCTGGAAGGGACGTCAGGGATTGATCTTCTTCGGAAAATTCGGGAGATGGGGGTGGAATGCCCGGTGGTCATGGTGACCGGTTATCCCAACGTGGAAACTGCGTCCGAGGCGGTCCGGCTTGGTGCCTTTGACTACATCTCCAAACCTGTTGACAAGGAAACCCTGCTTAAGACCGCCCGGCTGGCCCTGCGCCAGTATCGTCTGGAACGGGACAAGGAGCGGGTAGAACAGGAAAGCAAACAGTTTCAGGCTCTTCTTGAAACTATTTTTCGCAGCGTTTCTGATGCCATTATCACCCTTGACCCGGATTTCACCGTTCTCACTATGAATCAGGCTGGATCTTCCCTGATGCAGGAACTGCACCCCGGAAGTAGAGAAGGGGCAAATTTCAGGGAACTCTGCAATCGTGACGATCTGCGAACGTTTATTGACGATGCCTTCCATGTTTTGAAAACCCGCTATGAAATCAAGGAACACCGGGTTGAATGCATGACGGCTGCTAAAAGCCATAAGATTTTGTCCGTCTGCATGTCACCTTTTAATGATGGTCATGGCGGCTATTGTGGTGTGATTATCGTTATTCGCGATATGACAAAGATGATACCTGAAAAGGGTGGGCATCGATCACGTTTTCATCGATTTATCGGTCAGAGTGATACCATGCAGACCGTCTACACCATGATTGAAAATGTCGGCAAAGTCGACACTACGGTCCTTATTACCGGTGAGTCAGGGACCGGCAAAGAGTTGGCTGCTGAAGCCCTGCACGAGGAAAGTCATAGAAAAAATCGGCCCATGGTCACGGTTGACTGCACGGCTATTCCGGAAAACCTGCTGGAAAGTGAGTTGTTTGGTCATCGCAAGGGAGCCTTTACCGGAGCGGATCGAGACAGGCTGGGCAGGATTCTCCAAGCTGATGGAGGGACCCTGTTTCTTGATGAAATCGGTAATATCTCGGCCATGGTCCAGCTGCGATTACTGCGTTTTTTGCAGGAAAAAACCTTTTACCCGGTCGGACGTGATACTCCCATCCAGGTAGATGTCCGGGTGATTACGGCCACAAATCTTGATTTGAAAAAGATGGTGGAAAATGGAGACTTTCGTGAAGATTTGTATTTCCGGCTCAGGGTTATTGATATTATTCTGCCGCCACTTCGGGAAAGGGAAGGAGATGTGCCGCTGCTGGTCCATCATTTTATTGCCAAGATTACAAAAAAAATAGGCAAAGAGATCAGCGGCATCTCTGATCAGGCTCTTCTGCAGATATCACAATATCCCTGGCCGGGTAATGTACGTGAACTTGAACATGTCCTTGAAAGGGCATGTGTTCTCTGTCACGGATCGACGATCACCTCGGAACAGTTACCCGCTGAGATTATCGAATTTCGTCACGGTATGCAGCCACGACCCGTTGAAGAGCAGCATGTTATCATCCCGCCGGTCGGCAACAGCCATGTCTTTACTCCACCACCCCAGGCGCAGGAGAACCTGGCACTTCAGGCACAGGAGAACCTTGCACCCCAGGACCGTATTTTAAATGCATTACGAAAAAGCGGCGGAAATAAGGCCAAGGCTGCCCGGTTACTTGGCATTGACAGATCTACTTTATATCGCAAGATAAAGGAATTGCAGATAGATTTAACAGTCCTTGATCTGTAGCTTGTTGCTGGCACCGTTCTGTCGTTGCTCCATAGGATATCTGCGAAGGGTCAAGGGCAGGGTGTTGTGTAATATTTTAAGGAGGTTCCTCACGTAAAGAAATGTTATCGGGGAAGACATTTTAGGCTCGTGGGTGTTTTGGTGTCACATCGAGTGAACTCACGAAAGGCATGATTCAAGAGTACCTGAAACATCATTTTGAGAAAGACCCCCAACGATCGGTTTGACATTGAATAGAATAAACTAACCGGCTGCGTGATCCTGCCGGTATTGCTGGACTTTCAGTTCGAGAATTTACAACCACTTACTTCAAGTAGGTGGTTGTTCAGTATTGATAAATAGGCCTTGCAAAAGAGTTTTCCTCTTGAGAGGGGAGTTAAATCTTTCAACTATCTATCCGTCCTCGCTCAAAAGCCATCTTCGTTTTGTCACCATTCTGGAGCAGCTCGTTGAGTAATTCCACCGCATTTTGCCAGCTGTATTGTGGGAAGTTCTCTTCCGCCTGCTTTAGCTTCTCTTCAAGCATCTCTTGAAGAATCTGTACTACCTTTTTGGCGTGAGTACCGATTCCCTCATCAGTAATGAAGACCAGGGCGTCCATGATGTCGGCCAGCTTGACGATCAGCAGGTACTCCGGGTTGGTCCGGCGGATCGACTCTTTCATCTCAGTCAGCCAGGGCGCAATTTCGTTTTCAATGGCCT
>JAUWLT010000172.1 GCA_030613515.1 Desulfobulbaceae bacterium | reverse complement strand
CACCAGCTATTGCGTACGGCCGGAGGCAGCAAGGGAGAAAGAAAAAATCGGCTCGGTCATGCAGGTGTCCATTGAAAAAATTATCATTCTTAAGCCCGATCTGGTACTTGCAACCGGCCTGACCCAGCCCCAGCAGCTTCGTAAGTTACAAGAGCTGGGAATCCGGGTGGTGCAAGTGAAACAGCCTGCTTCTTTTTCCGCGATCTGCGAGGATTTTTTAGAACTTGGTCGATTATTGGGCCTGGAAGAACGGGCCAGGCAAATTGTCGATGGGGCAAAACTCAAGGTCGAAGCCATCCACAGGCGGATTTCCGGCTTTCCAGAAAAAAAAGTCTTTCTCCAGGTCGGCTCGCAACCACTTTTCGGCTCGGTTCGTAGTTCCTTTACCCATGACTACATCAGACTTGCAGGCGGCAGCAACATCCTGGAAAACCAGAAGACCGGTACCGCCGGCTATGAAAAGGTGATTGTAAAAAACCCCGATGTTATCATTATCGCCATCATGGGTACGGAAAGCGGGGTTGCTGCCCAGGAAAAAGAGAAATGGCAACGATTTTCCAGTATCAGCGCGGTACGGAAAGGACATGTTCATGTGATTAACCCGGATCTGGTCTGCAGCCCATCACCGGCGACCTTTGCCGAAACCCTGGGAATCATCGCCGGTCTTATTCATCCTGAATTGGTAAGGACGCAATGAAACTCTATGAAATATTTCTAAATGGCGGCCCGGTCATGTGGCCGCTGCTGGCCTGCTCCATTGCAGTGCTTACCGTTATTATTGAAAGGATGTTGTTCTGGTTTGGCCTGGAGCGCAAACGCAATCGTAAGCTGATGGACGAGATGCTGTCAAATGCTGAAACCGGCGACTGGGAGTTGATCCGGAAAAAAACTGCAGGCTGTCAGGATCATGTCATACGACTACTTGCTGTCGGGATTGTCCACAGGGATTTTGATATGGGCCGGGCCATGGAAGCGGAAGCGAATTTGACGGTTCAGCGCATGAGTCGTTATATGCCGGTACTGGATACCATGATCACAGTGGCACCCCTGCTTGGTATCTTTGGTACGGTGCTGGGAATTATCAGTTCATTCAAAGTATTGGGAGCAAGCGGTATAGCGGACCCGAAGCTGGTCACCTCAGGTATTGCCCAGGCACTTATCACAACCGCCACCGGGCTTGGTATCTCCATTGTTGCCGTGATCCCCTACAACTACTTCAATAGCCGCATTACAAGGGCCATCCATGTGATGGAGAAGTATGCTACCAGCCTGGAAGTCGTCTTTAATAAGGCGAAGAGCAGGCAGGAAACCCGGCCATGAAAATCCATAACAGAGCAAACAAGCCGGCTCGTATCGAGATGATGCCGCTCATCGACATCGTCTTTCTCCTGTTGGTTTTTTTCATCTATGCAATGCTCTCCATGGCCGTGCATCGCGGTATGCAGTTGGACCTGCCGGAATCGAGCCAGGCGGAGATGAGTAAGGAGAGCCCGCTTTCGCTTTCCATTCGAGGTGCGGAGTCGGGGATGGAGATTTTTGTCAACAAACTACCTGTCTCCCTCGACGAGCTGCACCATCATCTGAAGGCAGTGACCCGGGCCGGTTCAAACGATCCTCAGGTGTTGGTCTTTGCCGAAGAAAAGATCACCTACCAGCAACTGTACCAGGTTCTTGACGAACTGAAAAAGACCGGGATCAAGGAAATTTCCCTTCAAGCCAGCTCGGAGTGATGTGTTGAGACTGTCGGTTGCACTGCTCTTTGCTCTTTGCTGCCACGGGCTTGTCGTCTTGGTCCCGGTTTCAAAAGATAAGCCCACGGCACCCCTGCTGCTTGGGGATAATACAATCAAAATCAGCCTGGCAGGAACTGTTACAGTGGAGTCTGAAGCTGATGATTCGGAATTTTGGCAGGATAAGAGTCAAAAGAAATCCAACCAGGACGAGGTAGAGATTCAGCCCGAAGAAAAGGAAAAACAACCGAATAGTCCCGTACAACAGATTCCGGAGCCTGTGGTTCAACAGCAGGAAACCCAGGCTCCGGTGATCATTAAGCCACTGACCAGGAAAAAACACTATCAAAGCGCAACAACAGCCCGGTTGACTGCAGACAGCCCTGTCAAAGAAAAACTAACTGCCGATATTCCTCTATCATCAGAAAATGTTGGAAGCACAACGTCTGCAACAGCACTTCCGGCCATTGTCAAAGCCGAGCCCCTGTACAAACAAAATCCTAAGCCGGCCTATCCGGCTCTTGCCCGCCGTCGCGGCTGGCAGGGTACTGTTCTCCTGGCGGTTACGGTGCTTGAGGATGGAAGGCCGGGTCTGGTTACACTCCATAAGAGCAGCGGCTATCAACTGTTAGATACTTCGGCGGTAAAAACGGTAAAGACCTGGCGCTTTCTTCCCGGTATGGAAAACGGCCGCCCCAAATCCATGGAGATACTTGTTCCTATTCGTTTCAAGCTGAATTGAAATGTTGCCACATGCCAAACATAAAACCAATGGTGAGATACCGCAGCAGCAGCCAACAGGTTTTTTCTCACCCTTGTCTTTCTGAGTGCGGTGGTGCCAGAGAACGAATGGCAATTTGAAAACTATCCCAGTCATTAATAAGAAAAATTGTCATTTTACTAAAACTTTGCTCGCATATAATCATTACACTGCTCCTTTCTGTGACTCGGGACTTCCCGTATAAAAAGGAAAAAAAAGCCCCGAACCATTTTTATAATGATTCGGGGCGCCCTGATTATTCCACGAATAAGTTGAATATTGACTCTGGTCCACGGAGACAACTTCTTTTATTCTCAGGCAGGTCTTCTGACTCCCGGTTCATCCTTCCTGCCGCGCCTTCCCAACAAAATGTCAGTGGCTTAAATGCGGCATTCGTCCCCGGTCACAGCGGCGGGCCCGTCCCGGATTTGCACCGGGTTCCCTGTTTATCCACTTTCGTGGAACCTGAAAATTATGTAAAAAATATACTACTGATTCGTGATAATGTCAATATCTCCGGCAAAGGACTTCACCCGTTTTTTTGCCCATAAAGACAGCTGTAGCGTTGGCGGGCTTATATATCTTCTTTGGTGCAGTAGTCCGTTACCGATACGCTTTACAATAGTCTTGATCAATCAGTTAAGGCATAGTATCAAAAATCCGGGATTCCAAATAGCCGTTTATCTACGTTTATGACGTGAATGGCCAAGATAATCAGTTTTGCCCGAATTTCATTTGAAAATGACCAATCATGTCTTACTTTCTTTTGTGTATTCTTCGTATGTCTGCACTCTGCCCGCATTAGTCACAGCAGCGACAGTTATCATATTGTGCAGCAAAGCACCGGCGACCGGAGAAATGGCAGCAAGGGTTGTCAGGCCAAGAGTTCCAACATTCAGACTGATGGCGATGGCGTAGCTCTCTATGATCGTGCCAAGAGTTTTCCTGCCAAGTGCAAGCGTTGTTGCAACCTGGTCGATACCACCTCGCTGCAAAACAATGTCTGCGTATTCCACCGTCACATCGGCTCCGCCTTCACCAATGGCAAGGCTTAAATCTGCGGTGGCAAAGGCCGGGGTGTCGTTAATTCCATCACCCACCATGGCTACAATATCTTCGGGGTGTTGAGCTTTCCAGTTTTTAATCCAGGATGCCTTGTCTTCGGGGGACTGTCCCCAGCAAACTTCATCGAAACCAAACCGTTCCTTAAAACCACTGGTTCCTGATTTATGGTCACCGGTAAGAAGAACGATATGTTCCACTTCCATGGCTCGAAGTTGTTTAACTCCCTGAGCAACATTTCCCTTAACCCGGCTTCTTGTTTCTATCAGGCCGATGAGACGATTATTACAAGCTATATATAATCTGCTTGCTCCGGAAAGTTCTTTTTGATTACGTGGTAATACTTTATGGGAACAGGGGATTTGATTCTTTTCCATAAAGTTACGATTGCCCACCAGAACATCTTTATTGTTAATTTTTGCCTGCACTCCCTGGCCAACCACCAAGTCTGTTTCTTCACAGATAAGTAATGGAATTCCAATCTTCTCTGCCTTATTGGTTACTGCCCGGCTTAAAGGATGAGGCCACGTTTTTTGAGCACTGGCTGCAAGCTGCAAAATAGTATCGGTCTTAAAGCGTTTATCAAGCACAGTGACCGTTGCGACCTCAGATGCCATATCGGTGAGTGTTCCGGTTTTATCAAGCACCAGGACATTGACTCTGCCTGCTACTTCTATATAGCGGCCCCCCTTGATCAGGATTCCTTGTGCAGCCGCATTGCTCACGGCGGAACTGATTGCCACGGAGGTGGACAGCCGCAGAGCGCAGGGACAGGTGATGATTAAAACCGCCATGGCCTGGAGCAGGTTGCCGGTGAAGATAAAGGCAACGGCCGCTAAGGTGAGGGAGACCGGCACCATGGCCTGGGAAAACCGCTGGCTGGAGCGCTGCAGCTCTCCCGGGTCGGTTTCCGCCGACTCAATGAGCCGGATTATGGCTGCTAGTCTGGTGTCTTCACCGGCCTTATCAACGCGAACCTGTATTTCGCCATTTTCAAGCAATGTACCTGCAAGTACTGTTTTGCCTACTTCTTTGGATACCGGCAGGGACTCACCGGTCATGGCAGCTTCGTTGACAAGGGCCTTGCCTTTGACAACAGTACCGTCCACCGGGATGGTGTAGCCAAGTCGCAGGCTGATGATGTCTCCCGGCTGCAGGCTGCTCACATCCACCTCGATTTCCAGATCATCTTTCACCAGCCAGGCCGTATCCACCTTGCCGGACAGCATCTCCCGCACCGCCTGCCTGGTCCTGGTCTTGATGCGGTCTTCAAGCCAACTTGAAAGGTTGAACAGCCAGAAGACCGTCAGCGCGGCCAGCACATTGCCGGTGAGGATGGAAACATAGAGCAGTCCGGTGGAGATAAGTCCCATGTCCGGTTTGCCGGTTTGCTTCAGGTTATCAATGGCCTGGCGCTGGATGGGCAGAGAAAGCCCGAAGGCGACAAGGGCGGGCAGGGTAAAGACACGGGCGGCGAGGCTGGTTGGAACAATTACGGTGGTGAGCAGCTGTTTACCAAAGAGATAAAGGATATACAGGCCGGAAAGAAGCAGGACAGGACCGGAAACATGATTTTTTCGAGTGTTGTTTTTTATACCACTGCCGGCGGAGCAGCACGGAACAGATCTCTTTAATCCGGCGACCGGCAGGGCTAAGGCAGAGTCCGTTTCCGTTTCCCTGACAAGATTCACTATTTCGGCAAGGACTACCGGCCCGCTCGGGTGCTCAACGATGACCGAACCGGAACGAGATCGTACCCGTACATTAGTGACATCCGGAAGATCGAGTAAATTTTTTCGGACAGCAGCGCAAAGGTCGTCCCGCCATCTGAGATAGCGAAAACGGATTCTGGTTCGGTACGGTCTACTCTGTTTTATTGTATAGTGTTTGATTGGCACGGATCATTTCATGGTAAGTACAATTTTGAACAAGGTCTTTTCTTTACTCATAACAATCCCTCTTGTTAATCAAGTATG
>JAUWLT010000277.1 GCA_030613515.1 Desulfobulbaceae bacterium | reverse complement strand
GTCGTATATATCCTGATCATCCAGCAACATTTGACCGGTGACTCGGCAAGTGTCCACCGTGTCATTCATCCGGTTCAAACAGCGCAGAAAAGTGGACTTGCCGCAACCGGAAGGGCCGATCATGGCCAGCACCTCGTTGCGGCCGATATCTATGGATACGTTCTTGATGGCATGGTTATCGCCGTAATAGACGTTGACATCACGACAAGTCATGCGCGGATCATCGACAAACTGCTCGCCGACCGTACTGCGATCTTCACGGCTGACTTTTTCCCTGCTATTTTCTTTGACGGATTCTTTCATTTCATCAGTGGCAAGAAATGTCGCGTTTCCTACGTCAAGAACCAATTGGGCAGTGGGCATAATGGATGTTCCCCTTAAACCAACACCGGAACGGATTCCCGTTCCGGTGTTACACATGTACAGTAGAGCTTAGTTGAGGACAAGCGGTTTTAAGTTTTTGGCGTCATCAGCAAACTGCTTCCGCTCTTCTTTCGGCATGGGGATTAACCCCTTGTCGGTGAGATATCCCTCGTCGCCCCAGGCCTTGTCACTGCTGAACTCAGCCAGATACTCGGAAATCCCGGGAATTGTGCCGACATGGGCCTTTTTTACATAAAAATAAAGAGGGCGGGATACCGGATACTTACCTGCAGCGATGTTGTCAAAGGTAGGATCTTCACCGTTAATGGAAGAACCTTGAATCTTGTCGGCATTCTGATCCAGGAAACTGAAACCAAATATTCCAAGGGCCTTGGGATTGGCCACGAGCTTCTGTACGATCAGGTTGTCGTTTTCTCCGGCTTCAATATAGGCACCGTCTTCACGAACACCATGGGCAACTATTTTAAAGACGTTTTTACCCTTTTTATTAAAGGCGGATTCGGGGATACCGAGCTTGGCCATATAGGTTTTAACATCATCGCCCTTGGCGCCTCGAAGAGCCTTAAGATCAGCAAATGTTTTTGCTCCGGCCTCCATGGCCAGCTCGGAAAATGCGTCACGGGTACCGGAGGTCGGAGGCGGTCCGAGCACCTCGATCTTGTCATCAGACAGCTCCGGGTTGACACACTTCCAGGTCTTGCAGGGGTTGTCGATAAGTTTTCCATCCTTACCCGGCACTTTGGCAGCCAGGGCCATGAAGATATCCTTGCTGGTCAGTTTCATCTGCGGCGCCTTCTTTGAGTTGGCCATCACGATACCGTCATAGCCGATCTTGACCTCAACGATATCTTTGACCCCGTTCTTCTGACATTTGTCATACTCTGATTTTTTAATCCGACGGGAGGCATTGGTGATATCGGGATGTTCGACGCCAACACCGGTACAAAAGAGCTTCATGCCACCACCTGAACCGGTGGATTCAATTTTCGGTGTCTTGAACTTAGTGGTCTTACCGAACTGCTCAGCTACAGTGGTGGCAAACGGGTACACCGTGGATGAACCTACAATTGAAATGACGTCGCGGGCCATTACAGTGGATGCAAGTGATGCAGTCAACATTGATACGGCTGCCAGGGCAATTGTCTTTTTCATTTTTCCTACTCCTTGTTATTTGTTAACGTTAAATTTTTTCATCAAACTAATAAACTATAATCTACAGCCTGTTTATTATGATTTGGTTAGCAAATGATTCGGATTGGATTACCATCGTCGTTCAAATTTTTTCCGTAAAAAGACAGCTAGCGCGTTCATGCAGATCAGGAAGGTCAGCAACACCATGATTGCTGCCGATGTACGTTCAACAAAGGCGCGTTCCGGTGAATCGGCCCATAAATAGATCTGCACCGGCAGCACTGTGGCTGGATCAGTAACCGCGCCCGGCACATCGACAATAAAGGCCACCATACCGATCATCAAAAGCGGTGCTGTTTCTCCAAGGGCCTGAGCCATGCCGATAATGGTGCCGGTGAGCATTCCGGGCATGGCCAATGGGAGGACATGATGAGTGATAGCCTGCATCTTGGACGCTCCAACCCCAAGTGCAGCCTCTTTGATAGAAGGCGGCACTGACTTCAGTGAGGCACGGCCGGCAATGATGATAGTGGGCAGGGTCATGAGGGTTAAAACCAGACCGCCGACCAAGGGGGCCGAACGAGGCATGTTAAAAAAATTGAGAAATACCGCCAGGCCAAGCAGACCGAAAACGATGGATGGTACGGCGGCCAGGTTATTGATATTAACCTCTACCAGGTCGGTCCATCTATTTTTCGGGGCAAACTCTTCAAGGTAGACCGCTGTTGCCACGCCCATGGGAAAGGCCAGTGACAGGGTAACAAGCAGGGTAAATAGAGATCCCATGGCCGCACCTCTGATACCTGCAAGTTCCGGTTCACGGGAATCGCCGGCAGTAAAAAAAGTGGTGTTGAACTTCTTTTCCAACCGGCCGGCCTGTTGCAGCGCATCAATCCAGACAATCTGCTTGTCTTTCACTCTCCGGTCACTCTCCGGCACATCACGCTTGATATAGCCCTTGACAAACATGTCCACGTCATCACCGGCAGGAACCTGGAGTTTGACCGTCTTGCCGATGAGGGAGGGATCAGCAAGTACCATTTTCTGCAAATCAAAGGCGGCCCCGATACTGACCAGCTCATACAGACTGCGTTTATCACGGCGGCCTTTGACCTCGGGAAAGAGGTCGCGCATACTCTGTTTCACCAACCCGCCGTAATCGGCCCTGGCCAGGTCATCCACATCCAGTACCTGGGCGTCAAGGTGAATATCAAGCAGGAGTTGGGTCTGCCAAAAAGCACTCCAGCCGTTGCCGATAATGGAGGAGAACAGAAGTCCCAGAAAACAAAGACTGGTAATAATGGCGGCCAGTCCTAATCTCCTGAATCTTTTTTCTTTTTTGTAACGCCTCGCCAACCCTTTGTTAACCAGTTCCATGGTGGAGGGCTTTGATTGCTTTTTATCTAATCGCATGGTTGTTATCTTTTCCTATT
>JAUWLT010000228.1 GCA_030613515.1 Desulfobulbaceae bacterium | reverse complement strand
CTGTTCATCACAGTTTCCTTCAATAACAATATTGGAGGCCGGGTTGTCTTTCAGGTACTGTCCATTCTGTTCCATGCGCGGAATCTGGTCTTCACGAATGGTGGCCTGGTCAAAGTTAAAGTAGATCGGCTGCATCTGGGGCGAAGAGCGGCCATATTTTTTCTTGTACTCATCGGAGTTCTGATCGCCAAAACCGCCCACGGCCTCACCCTTGCCACTGCCGGCATCAAGAGTATCCTCAGACGGCCCCATATTTTCTTCCGTGATGGTACCCGGGCTCCGGACACCAGTGGAGTCGATACTTTTTCCTTCCGGCATATTTTCACCTGCCTTAGGCGTGTATGGTTCTACGCTTTTGTCGCCGCATCCACCGATTATTGCAAGCGACAGGCTCAGAAAGGCAATGAAGAGCATACGGGTCAGGAAGGTTTTCATGGCAAATCCTCGTTGATATGTTCAAAAAATGGTAATTGGATTTGGTAAATGTACCTGTATACACTCTGCAACGTCAAGAAAAATTATGATTTCCAGGGCATGGAACAGCTGTTTTGCGCGTAGCGTACCGGGTAAAGAGACAAGAGTTTTTCGTCCTTTTGCATCTCTTTTTGTTGCCAGCACCTGCTGAGGATGGTAGAGGGAGATACTGGTTATCTATTTATTTTAATCACATTTCAGGAGACTACTATGTTGAAGAAAGCTGTATTGACCCTGGTTACCCTGGCAGTTATGTGCGGTTCTGCATGGGCCGAGAAAACTATTGTTTTTGCAACTGATGCCACCTGGCCGCCCATGGAGTTTGTTGATGCCGACAAGAACATTGTCGGTTATTCCATTGACTTCCTTACTGCTGCAGGTAAAGAGGTCGGTTTTAAGCCTGAATTTAAGAATACTGCCTGGGACGGTATTTTTGCCGGCTTGGCATCCGGTAGATATGATTCCATCAGTTCCTCTGTCTCCATTACCGAGGAGCGGCAGAAGAAAATGGATTTCAGTGAGCCGTATTTTGTTGTTCAGCAGGCGTTGATTGTTCAGAAAGACTCCAAGGCTGCAAGCCTTGCCGACTTGAAGGGCAAGAAGGTCGGCGGTCAGATCGGCACCACCGGTTATTTTGCCATCAAGGCTGCTGAGGGCGTGGAGCCAAAATCGTATGACGAGATTGGTCTTGCCATGGAGGACCTCAACGTGGGCCGTATTGCTGCCGTTGTCTGTGACGACCCGGTTGCTGCCAATTATGCTTTGATCAAGTACAAAGACACCCTGAAAATTGCTGGTGTGATCAAGAGTGACAAGCCTGAATATTACGGCTTTCCTGTAAAAAAAGGCAATAAGGAAGTCCTGGACCTGATCAACAAGGGAATTGAGGCCGTGAAGGCCAAAGGGATTGATAAGGAACTGAAAAATAAATGGATTGGTCAGTAATCCAGGCTTGAACTCTTCTGAGGCCGGATCCTTTGCCGGGTCCGGCCTTCTTTTTTTGTATTAGTTCACCGGGATGCAACCAATTTGGTTAATTCTCCGAACTGTAAGAGGTTACCAGTGCTCCAGATTTGTTCAGATAAGCGCAGATTTCAAGCCGGCTGACGAATCTATAAACCGTTTATGTGAGTCAGCCTGATCGAGCGAATATGGGGTACGGGTGAACTCTTACCTTTTTTTACGATGAATGTGAGCTTATGGCAGAGTGTGATGTGAAAAAAATTGATGTCGGAGACGGTGCCGCCATCCCGGAACCGGGTGACAGGGGGATGGTGTCGGCGTGGTGGATTGCCCTGCTCGGAACCATCGGTTTGCTGATTGCCCTGCCTTTGAAGGATCCCAGCACCTATGGCCGGGTGCTTGCTTTTATACCCGACGGAATTCTGGTCACCTTTGAAGTAACCATTCTGTCTATTTCCCTGGCCCTGGTCATCGGCCTGCTGACAGGCCTGGGACGTATTTCAAAGAATCGTTATATCAACCTGGTTGCCTCGCTCTATGTTGAGGTTGTTCGAGGGGTTCCGCTCTTAGTGCAGCTGTTCTACATCTACTTTGCCCTGGGGCGTTTTGTCCGGGTACCGGATATTATGGCCGCCGTCATTGCCATGTCTTTTTGTTACGGTGCCTACATGGGCGAGGTGTTCCGGGCCGGTATCAAGTCAATTGATTTCGGCCAGAGCGAGGCCGCACTGTCCCAGGGCTTTAACCAGGCCCAGACCATGCGCTACGTGGTCCTTCCCCAAGCATGGCGAACAATTCTGCCACCGGTGGGGAATGAGTTTATCGCCCTTTTGAAAGACACCTCTCTGGTGTCCATCCTGGCGGTTTCAGATATCCTGCGTCGTGGCCGCGAGTATGCGGCCGAGAGTTTCAACTATTTTGAAACCTACACCATGATCGCACTGGTGTACCTGCTGATCACTCTGATCCTTTCCAAGATTATATCCATTATGGAGCAACGCCTCAGCCATTATGAAAAACGCTGATCCCATTATCCGCATTCAAAATATCGATAAGTATTTCGGAACGTTCAAAGCCCTGGATAACGTCAGTCTTGATGTGACCCCGGGAGAAAAAGTAGTGGTTCTCGGACCATCCGGATCCGGCAAGTCTACTCTGCTCCGCTCCATTAACCAGTTGGAGACCATTGATTCCGGTTCCATCATTGTTGACGGCCACGATCTCTCTGATCCGGCTGAAGACATCAACAAAATCCGTATGGAAATGGGGATGGTGTTCCAGAGCTTCAACCTCTACAAGCACAAAACAGTGCTGGAAAACCTGACTCTTGCTCCGATCAAGTTAAAAAATATGACTGAGAGCCGGGCCAACGAGATCGGTCTTTCCCTGCTGGACAAGGTGGGGATCCTGGAAAAGGCGGACAGCTATCCCGTCATGCTGTCCGGTGGTCAGCAGCAGCGGGTGGCCATTGCCCGGGCGCTTGCCATGGAACCTAAGATCATGCTCTTTGATGAACCCACCTCGGCCCTTGACCCGGAGATGATCGGCGAGGTACTCGAGGTCATGGTGGCCCTGGCCAAAGAGGGTATGACCATGGTGGTGGTAACCCATGAAATGGGCTTTGCCCGGGAAGTCGCCGACCAGGTGGTCTTTATGGATGAAGGCGCTATCGTGGAGGTGGGCACACCGGATCATTTTTTTGAAAATCCCACCCACGAGCGGACCATTAAGTTCCTGGAACAGATTCTGTAGTGTGGTTGGCTCGGCGTAGCGCTGCCGGGTAAATAACTCACAACTTTTCACTTTCAACTATCAACTGTCATGGACACTACCCCCATCTGGCTGGGTGACGCTGCCTGGATTTCTTTTGCTTTTCTCTGCGGTTTTCTTGCCCGGTTGCTCAGGCTGCCGCCCCTGATCGGTTTTCTTGCCGCCGGTTTTCTCTTAAACGGTCTGGGAATTCGCCAGGCCGGGGAAGCACTGCAGGAACTGGCAGACCTGGGTGTCACCCTGCTGCTGTTCACCATCGGTTTGAAGCTTGATGTCAAAAGCCTGCTGCGTCGTGAGATCTGGCTGGGCACCAGCCTGCATATGCTGGTGACTACGGTGGTGCTGGGCGGAGTAATTTTTTTGCTTACCTTTACACCGCTGCTGGGCAGGGTGCCTGTCCTCACCGCGATCCTGATTGGCTTTGCCCTGTCTTTTTCCAGTACCGTCTTTGCCATCAAGATCCTGGAGGATCGCGGTGAACTCAACGCCCTGCACGGAGCAACAGCCATGGGTATCCTGGTCATGCAAGATATCATTGCTGTTGTCTTTCTGACCGTGTCTGCAGGAAAAGTCCCCTCGGTCTGGGCCCTGGCCCTGCCTCTGCTCTTCCTGCTGCGACCGCTGTTTTTTAAAATGCTTGACCTCACCGGCCATGGTGAACTGCTGGCTCTTTTGGGCCTGTTCTTTGCCCTGGTTGCCGGTGCTGCCAGTTTTGAGTTTGTCGGCTTAAAGGCGGATCTCGGGGCTCTGGTCATGGGGATCCTGATCGGCTCCCACCCCAAAGCTAAAGAGCTGGGCTCTACTCTGATGGGATTTAAAAATCTTTTCCTGGTCGCCTTTTTCTTAAGTATCGGCCTTTCCGGCCTGCCGGATGCAAAAATCCTGCTGGTCAGCATGCTGCTTGGTCTCTTTATCGTTTTTAAGGGAGGACTGTTTTATTCCCTGCTGAGCAGGTTTAACTTTCGTTCCAGGACGGCCCTGTTCACAGCCGTACCGCTGGCCAATTACAGCGAGTTTGGCCTTATTGTAGCAGCGGTGGGCGTGAAAATCGGCTGGCTGGACAGCTCCTGGCTGGTTCTCATTGCCATGGCCCTGACCATCTCGTTTATCGCCGGAGCGCCTCTGAACAGCTCTGTCTATGATATCTATG
>JAUWLT010000165.1 GCA_030613515.1 Desulfobulbaceae bacterium | reverse complement strand
TGTGAGCAAGCAAAAAAAAACAAATATTCTTGATGAAGTTCGCATAGTTATGCGGGTCAAGCATTATTCTATTCATACCGAACGTACCTACTGTGACTGGATCAGGCGATTTATTCTCTTTCATAAGATGAAAGATCGCGCGGAGCTTTTTATTGAAAATGAAAATAAAATTGAGACGTATCTGACTCATCTCGCTATTGAAGGTAATGTGGCTCCGGCTACTCAAAACCAGGCAATGAATGCGCTGATTTTTCTCTACAAACGGGTTCTCAAGCAGGAGTTGACAGGAGAAATCGATGCTGTCCGTTCCGCAAAGAAAAATAAGGTTCCGGTTGTGCTGTCACGTGAGGAAGTTGCCGCTGTGATCAGTATCATGGAAGGCGTGCCGCGCCTTGTAACACAACTACTTTACGGCAGTGGTTTACGTATTTCAGAGGTGTTGCGTTTGCGTGTGCAGGACATTGATTTTGCCTATAAGCAGATTACGGTTCGATCAGGAAAAGGAGGAAAGGACAGAGTTACTCCATTTCCGAAATCGATTGAACCGCTGCTCAAAGACCATCTCAACAGGGTTAAGGCCATCCATACACAAGATCTCGCCGCAGGGCATGGCGCAGTATATCTGCCAAACGCGCTGGCCAGGAAATATCCTAATGCACCGATTGAATGGGGATGGCAGTATGTTTTCCCGGCACGTAATATCTCAGTTGATCCCCGGGCAGGCAAAAAAAGACGCCATCATGTTGACCCGAGTGCCGTCAATAAAGCCATCAAATCGGCAGTGAAAAAGATTGGACTTGAAAAAAGAGTAAGCGCGCATATCTTCCGGCACAGTTTCGCGACTCATCTCCTGCAGCGCGGCACAGACATCAGAACCATCCAGGCGCTTCTCGGCCATAACGATGTATCCACCACCATGATCTATACTCATGTTTTACAGCAGGGAGGGCATGGCGTGGAAAGTCCCCTGGATGATCTTTTCAGCTGAAAAAGCAGCAGGTTGATCCCATCGGGTCACCGGTTACTCAAAAAGGGTTGGCTGCCGGGAATGATCGCGGGGCAGGGAACGGCCAAAATGTTCATACGCGGTTACTGTGGCCATTCGGCCTCTGGGTGTACGCATCAGGAAACCGGACTGAATAAGAAAAGGTTCGTACACATCCTCTAACGTATTTTTTTCCTCGCAGACCGCTGTTGCCAGGGTATCAAGGCCGATGGGGCCGCCCTGAAATTTATCGATCAGGGTGAGCAGGATACGACGGTCCATCTCATCAAGCCCGAACCGGTCCACGGCCAGCATATCCAGGGCCTTGTCCGCCACTTCCCGAGAAATCACGGCATGGCCGCCTACTTCGGAAAAATCACGTACCCTCCGCAGCAGCCGGTTGGCTATCCGGGGCGTGCCCCGTGAACGGCGTCCAAGCTCCAGGGCGCCGTTATCATCGATGCCGATACCGAACAGCCGGGCCGAACGTTTGACAATAACCACCAGTTCTTCAGGACTGTAGAATTCAAGGCGCAGGATAACCCCGAACCGGTCCCGCAGAGGTGGGGTCAACAGTCCGGTACGGGTAGTGGCCCCCACCAGGGTAAAACGGGGCAAATCCATCTTAACTGAGCGTGCGCCCGGTCCCTGGCCGATGATCAGGTCCAGCTGGTAATCCTCCATGGCAGGGTACAGGATCTCCTCCACCACATGATTGAGCCTGTGGATCTCATCAATAAACAGTACATCCCCGGGCTGCAGGCTGGTCAAAATCGCGGCCAGATCACCCGGGCGCTCAATGACCGGCCCCGAGGTCACCTTGATACCGGCTCCCATCTCGTTTGCAATGATATAGGCCAGCGTAGTTTTGCCAAGTCCGGGAAAGCCATGGAACAAAACGTGATCCAGGGGTTCCTTACGCTGGCGGGCAGCCTGGATAAAGACACGCAGGCTGTTCTTGACCTGCTCCTGGCCGATATACTCATCCAACTGCTGTGGCCGGATACCGACATCCGGTGCCATATCAGTGGCCGACTCCTGCCCAACCACAATCCGTTTTCCGGTAAGTTCTTCTTCGAAATTCATGCCAGGGTCCTGAGAGCCTCGCGAATAAGTTCATCTACCTTCATTTCAGCTGCCTTGTCCGCATCAGCCTGCTGCACCGCGCGCAGGGCCTGCCAGGCGGTTTCCTGGGGATAGCCCAGGTTTACCAGGGCCGAGGCGGCATCCTGCATCCCAAAGCCTTCGCTGCGGGCAGGTGTGCGTCCACTGTTCGATGCTGCCCGGACCTGTTCCAGGGTAAAAGCACCGACCTTTTCACCAAGTTCCATGCAAAGACGCTGGGCTGTCTTCTTGCCCACTCCGGTAAGCGAGGTCAGCCGGGCCATGTCCTTAAGACTGATAGCATTACACAGCTCTCCGGCATCAATACCTGACAGAATCCCAAGGGCCAGCTTGGGGCCTATCCCGGAAACAGTATTTAAGAGCAGAAACAGTTTTTTATCTTCTCCACCGGTAAACCCATACAGGGTGATGGCATCTTCACGAACATTGGTATGGATATGGAGAAATGTTTTTTCACCGACCGGCGGCAGCCGGTCATACGTCCGGGCGGACAACAGTACTTCATAACCAACCCCCTGCACGTCAATAATGACCGAACCGGGATCTTTATGAAGCAGGATTCCTGAAAGAGCTGCAATCATAGGGAAGGTAAAAGGTAAAAGGTAAGAGGTAAGAGGTAAGAGGTAAAGACCTTCTACCTTCAATCCAATGTCTGAGCAACGATAACCTGACTCATTACACCACGGGTAATTCTACTTTGTTACTTTTTCTTCTTTCCGTCACTCCCGCATGTTTTTAGCAGAAGATAAGCGTAGACTTCGATCCAGGGCGTTGTCGGTTACTGGATCCCCGATAACAACATTCGGGGATGACGTGGAACCGACGATTGTTTTCATTTCATAGTTAATGTGACAAAATAGAAGTAACTATCTGATGTTATGTACTCTAAATCTGTAATTGGTCAGAGGTGCCGCAGATTTTCGTGATCGCGCCTGTCCGCTATAACCTTACTATGCGGGCGGGTGTGAGCGTGGAAAGCTGTGGTGGCTCTGACCAATTACGTTACAATCGGTCCATGTGATTGGCATGGCAGATAGCAACGGCCAGGGCATCGGCGGCATCGCTGCTTGGTGAGCCGCTGAGCTCAAGCAGGGCCCGGACCATGTGCTGAACCTGTTCTTTCTGAGCCTGACCGTATCCGGCCACGGCCTGCTTGATCATCCGCGGGCTGTAATCATGGACAACAAGCCCATGTTTCATAGCCGCCACCACGGCCGTTCCCCTGGCCTGACCCAGTTTCAGGGCTGACCTTGGATTATGGGCCACAAACAGGTCTTCCACGGCTGCAACTTCCGGTCGATGCAGCTCCATCACCTCGGAGAGTCCTTCAAAAATAACCAGCAGGCGGCGGGAAAAATCCTTTTCTTTTTCCGTACGAATGGTGCCGCAGGTGACAAAACCAAGCCGGTGCCCCTCTTTTTCTATAACACCATAGCCGGTTACACGTGAACCGGGATCAATGCCGATAATACGTACCGACGCTGTCGGCTGCCGGATTCGGGACCCGCTTATGACAATTTCTCCATAATTTCATCGGGAATATCAAAGTTGGCATGCACCTTCTGCACGTCATCATGATCTTCCAGATTCTCCAGCAACTTGAGCAGAGACCTGGCCGGCTTTTCCTCGGTCACATCCACTGTATTCTTCGGAACCATGGAGATGGTGGCCTCAACGGCCCTGACGCCGTTTTTTTCCAGGCTGTCCACCACCTCGCTGAAGTCTTCGGGCGCGGTCAGGACCTGGAAAGTAGTCTCATCTTCCAGCACATCCTCAGCCCCGGCCTCAATGGCAAGATCCATGAGTTCTTCCTCGTCCACACCACCAGCGTCAATCACGATCACACCGCGCTTGTCAAACATCCAGCCCACACAGCCGGACTCGCCCAGATTACCGTTGCTCTTAGCGAAAAAATGGCGAATATCAGCCACGGTCCGGTTCTTGTTATCGGTCATGGTTTCGACCAGTACCGCTACACCACCCGGCCCGTATCCTTCGTACAGAATCTCTTCGTACACGGCACCGTCAAGACCACCGGTCCCCTTTTTGATCGCCCTATCAATATTATCCTTGGGCATATTCTCAGATTTAGCTGCAGTAATGGCAGTACGCAACCTGGGATTACCATCGGGATCACCGCCACCCGTCTTGGCCGCAACTGTGATCTCCTTAATCAGCTTGGTAAAAATCTTGCCTCGTTTTGCATCATTGGCACCTTTTTTCCGCTTAATGGTGCTCCACTTAGAATGTCCGGACACTGTAAATCTCCATCATGTTCAGGTTGATGAAGGGAAATAGGGGACAGACCCGAATTTTCCCGTTGAAAAATTTGTGGTTAACCGTTGCTCATATCCGAGGAAAATTGGGTCTGTCCCCTATTTCCTTCCGCCTGCGCTGCAGCCGTTTTTCTATTAAATCCACGGGCCAGAACAAACACCTCGCGACTCTCCTTGCGAGAGCTTTGCGGCTTGACCACCTTGACGGTTTCAAACAGGGTTTTACACTCCTGAACAAATTCCGGAAAGTCTTCGCCCTGAAAAACCTTGCAGTAAAAACCGCCCTTTTCATGCAGCAGCAGCGCGGCAATCTGCAGGGCACGGCGAGCAAGGCGCAGGGAATGCTGGTGATCCGTAAACTGACTGCCCGTGGTCTTGGGTGCCATATCGCTGATCAACACATGAAAACCCGGCCACTGTTTTTTCAGTTCCGCAAGCAATTCATCCGCATAGACATCATAACAGAGCCAGTGGATTTCAGCATTGTCTTTTTGGCTGGGAATATCAGTGTGCTGCAGATCAACTCCCACCACCACTCCCCGGGCACCGACAATGGTGGATACGTACATGCTCCAGCTGCCGGGATGACAGCCAAGGTCCAGAACGCGCTGCTTTTTCTTTAAAAACTTATATTTCTGCTGCGCCTCTTCAAGCTTGTACACGGAGCGGGCAGGATAGTTATCCTTTTTTGCCTTTTTAAAATAATAATCCTGTTCTTTACGCATGGGAAAATGGTTTAAGGTTCCGAGTTTCGGGTTCCGGGTTAAAAATCCGGGCTTCTGGTTCTGTCATCTGTCTTCTGGCTTCTGTCCTCTGACTTCTGTCTTCCGGCTTCTGATTCGGCAAGGGCCAAAGCCTCCTCGCGGGTGCTGATGGTATGTTCCATGTGTGCCTCTTCCACCGTTGTGAGTATCCTGCGAAACTCAGGGCCGGGCTTGAGATGCAGCTCGTTTATGAGATCGTTGCCGGTAATCAGGGGTGGAACGCTGCGCACAGGTACTACATTTTCCTGCTCTACCCGGTGCATCCTGTCAAACAGGCCGGCAACTTCCTGCTCTATTGCTTCCGGGCTGCCCTCCCCTTTTCCTGCCAGGGCGTCTGCCATGGCCAGCAGGAATAGCCCAGGCAAATGTTCAGCTATAGATTTAACCAGGCGCAGGCAGGCCTTCAGGGTCAAGGTTCCCTGACGCTGGTTATTGGCCAGGAAAAACGGCCGCATATGACCAGCAATCAGACGGGCGACAACCTTGGTATCCGCACCCGACCAGCGCAAACGCCGGGCAAGGCCGGTAAAGAGGTCCGCACCCTGCAAATCATGATTATAAAAAGTGATCCGGCCACCCTTATCCTCATTGATTCCGTAGGTTACAGGCTTGCCCACATCATGGAACAGGGCAGCCCATTTTAACTGCTCAATACGCCGGGTTGTTTGCAGGTATTGTTCCATGACCTCACAATTCCCGGGAAAATAACTGCCCGGATCCGCCATCACCAGTTCCATCTGGTG
>JAUWLT010000285.1 GCA_030613515.1 Desulfobulbaceae bacterium | reverse complement strand
AATATATGCCCACCGCTCTCCATTGAATCGTTCATGAGCAATATCAATTATTCTTGATACTACATCAAGTTGAATATCAGCACCCTCTTTCATCTCTCCTACTATGAAGTGATCGCCAACTTTCAATGTGCCAAAATCATAATTTTCTGTTTTCATTTAATATTATCCAAAGGGCTTAACAAGTAGATATATAGTTTTCTGATATCTACGCCAATCATAGTGAGTTGACGATACAATTTCACTTTATTGTACAGTTCCTAACCGGATATCATTCAAAATAGGGGGATAATCGGAAACCGGATAACATTCCGCCATTCATGATCCGTTGGCAATCTTGATGGACTCGTAAAAAGTCGAAATTGCCATAATCGGTAACGCTAACTCAACAACTTACGACACAAAATAGCTGGATTTGGTACTTTTTACGAGTCCATCAATCTTAACCGTATTGGAGATACGCAGATAAAGTTCCTTCCTGATTATCCACTACCCTACCACCCCGGACGCCCTAACAACAGGCAAATCCGCCCAACTGGTGGTATAAGCCGGTGACTTCCAAACCTGCTTCATACTCCAAGTCCGGGCAAGACCCGAGGAACCATACCGCAGGGTGTCTCTGCCCCAGCGATCGTTGATCCGGTCAAGTGCTTCCATCAGAGGTTTGTTCCGTACCTCCTCTGATTGTATAAAAAGATTCTGCTGCTGCATGGTGGCATTGCTGAGTTCTGTGAGCATGATCCCGGCCTTGTTGTATTGGTATCCCCTTTTATAAAGCCTGATCAACTCCTGTAAACCTGCCTTGATCAAGATGGGGGTACAAGATGTGAGTTGGGATAATGTGAGCATCCGATTGCCAGAAAAGCGTGGGATATCGGTACGGAATCGGCTCGTGGCCAGAAAGACATGCAGATTGCCCGCCGCCAGCCCCTGGTCACGCAATTTACGGGCTGCGATGGAGATGTAGTTGGACACAGCTTCTTTTAAGTCAAGTCCTGTAGCTCTGTTATCGGTTTGCGAAATAACCTGGAACTGACAATGGATTTTCTGGCAGGAAGACATTCTTCAAGTGTTATACAAGATTCGCCGCGCAGCTCCATGAGAGTTCTCAGGCCCGGCAGCCCGAGGAACTTCCTTATCCAGCGGCTGTCACATTTTTTCAAATCAAGGGCCGTGCAGATACCATGTTGATTTAGTTTCTTTGTAGATTGGCGTCCTATTCCCCAGACCTTGTTCACCTTGATACTGGCCAGCACTTCCTCTTGGCAGGTGCAGCTTTCCAGGTCAACCACTCCATAATACCCAGGAAATTTCTTGGCAACCGAGGTGGCAACCTTGGCCAGTGTCTTGGTGCGACCGATCCCGATAGACACGGGATGCCCACGCATCGTCCGACTCTCTCTTTCAAATACAGACCTTGTTCGGTCATGCTCCGGCTGTGCTGGCTCGTCAAACGGATAAAAGACTCATCAATCGAGTAAACTTCCACCTCCAGCTCTTCCTGTTGCAGGATCGACATGACCCGAAAAGAAAGGTCGCCATACAGCGCATAGTTAGAGGAGAAGACCTGCACCCCATACTTGCGGAGAAATACTTTTTTCTTAAAATAGGGATCGCCCATGCTAATGCCGAGCGCCTTTGCTTCATTAGATCGGGCAATGATACAGCCGTCATTATTGGACAGGGCCACTACTGGTCGGTATCGCAGATCCGGCTTAAACAGCCGTTCGCAGGACGCGTAAAAGTTGTTGCAGTCCACAAGGGCAAAAAGATTTTTCATAACTCCATGTCCTGCCCGGGAAACAATCCCTGCTGTTCACCTACCATCTCAACACACTCCGGCCCATTATTCCGGGGACTGTTGACCAAGGTGCTCACCGGGTATGCCTCCATCTTCTCTGCCGGGTACGGTTGCAACATGGCCAACAGATCGCCCTGCCCTGCCTTCGGATCAAGCCAGGCTGCCAGGTCACTCTCAGCCAGGATTACCGGCATCCGGTCGTGGATATTGGCCATCATGCTATTGGGTGTAGTAGTGATGATCGCAAAGGACTCGATCTCCTGCCGGCCCATCCCTTGCCAATGATCCCAGATTCCGGCCAGTGCAAAATAACCGCCACCGACCGGCCGAATAAAATAAGGCTGTTTGCCCCCTGCCCTCTTCTGCCATTCGTAAAAACCAGAGGCCGGGATGATGCAGCGCCGGTACTTGAACGGCCCGTGAAAGGACGGCTTCTTTTCAATGCCTTCCGCCCGGGCATTGATCATGGGAAATTTTGTCTTCGAAGTTTTGGACCAGAACGGGACCAATCCCCAGCGGAAGGTGGTCCATTCGGTTCGCTCTGTTTCCGGCCAAGTGCGTGGGGCCAGCACATCCTGGGGTGGCGCAATATTGAAGCTCTCGAAGGGAAGTGGTTCTCCGGCTATCCCTAATGACTCTATGGTTTCCGGGTTATTACCGAAAAAAAGCGAAGCGACCGCACATATAACGTGCCTATGTTTTTCTAATCTTCGAGGTGCAACTATTCAAAGTGTGACCAAAGCCTGATAATCTTGTCAAGGCAACCTTGGTCTTGAATACCGGGCTGTATTATTTGAGTTTTGTCTGCTCACTGTGTAAATATTCGGGTTGATTTTTACTTGAAGAATATCCGGGACACAATTCATTTTGTTTGTTACAATAACAAACATGAATGCAGCATGTCAAAAACAAGCGCCTTTTTCTCCTCTTGAGAGTTCTGAGCACACCCATCTTT
>JAUWLT010000125.1 GCA_030613515.1 Desulfobulbaceae bacterium | reverse complement strand
GGCATACGGATAACCTTGCCCGAGTTGGCAATCAGCATGACCTGGTCTTCATCTATCACCTGAAGAGCACCAACCACAAAGCCGTTACGTTCGCTGGTCTTGATGGCAAAGATGCCCTTACCGCCACGTTTCTGCAGTCGATAATCGGAAACAGCAGTTCGCTTGCCGTAGCCGTTTTCCGTGACAGTGAGGATGGAATCATCGCTCTTGAGTACAACGGCACCCACTACCTCGTCATCATCGGCCAAGGTAATACCCTTGACACCGGCGGCAAGTCGGCCCATGACCCTGACGTCCGACTCATGGAAATGGATGGACAGTCCCTTTTTAGTGACCAGGAAAACCTCGTCATCGCCGGAACTGATGGCCGCGCAAAGGATTTCGTCATCTTCCTTAATGGTCAAACCATACTTGCCTTTGCGCAGGGGCCGCTTGTACTCGGCAATACTGGTCTTCTTAACCCGGCCTTTCTTGGTGACCGTGAGAATGGACTGGCTCTCATCGGCATTTGCAAGATCGGCTATAGGCAGGATAGCTGCCATCTTCTCGCCTTCACCCAGCTCCAGCAGGTTGACGATTGCCTTGCCCCGGGCAGTTCTTCCGGCCAACGGCAACTGGTACACCTTGCGCCAGAACACCCGCGCCTTATTGGTAAAAAAGAGGAAGGTGTCCAGGGTGGAAGCAGTGTACAGGTTTGTCACAAAATCATCCTCCACCGTGGTCATTCCCTTCACCCCTTTTCCGCCCCGGCGCTGAGACCGATACAGGGTCAGCTGGTTGCGCTTGATATAACCGGTATGGGAAACAGTGACCACCATCTCCTCCGGGGTGATCATATCCTCGGGCAGGATCTCGTCGGGCGCGTCAATAATCTCGGTGCGCCGCTCATCCCCGTACTGCTCGCGAATACCTTCAAACTCCTCACGCACGATTTGCATGACCATTCCGTCATCTGCCAACACCTTTTTCAGCCAATCAATGCGCTCCATGATCTCGTTATACTCTTTGATGATCTTGTCACGCTCCAGGCCGGTAAGGCGCTGCAGCCGCATGTCCAGGATGACTTGGGCCTGCAGTTCAGAGAGCTCAAAACGTTCGATCAGGCCTGCCTTGGCCTCGGCCGGATTGGCAGAACCCTTGATCAGTTCGACAACTTCGTCCAAGTTGGAGATAGCAATCTTGAGCCCTTCCAGCAAATGGGCTTTTTCCTCGGCCTTGCGCAGCTCAAAGGCGGTGCGTCGATAGATAACCGTCCTGCGATGGTCGACAAAATGAACCAGGATCTCCTTGAGATTTAAAATCTCCGGCTTTTTGTTGACAATGCAGAGCAGAATAATACCAAAGCTCTTCTGCAGCGGCGTCATCTTGTACAACTGATTGATGGTGATATCCGGGATCTCGCCCTTCTTGAGCTCCATGACAATACGCAGACCATGCCGGTCCGACTCGTCACGCACCTCGGAGATGGAGGTGATCCGTTTTTCCTTCATCAGCATGGCAATTTTTTCAACCAGGGTGGCCTTGTTCTGCTGGTAGGGGATCTCGGTGACAATGATCGACTCGCCGCCTTTTTTGCGCTGCTCCACGTGGGTGCGGGCTCGCATAACCACTACGCCGCGCCCGGTTTCGTAGGCCTCGCGTATTCCGGCCCTGCCCAGAATAAAACCACCGGTGGGAAAATCCGGGCCGGTGATGATCTCCATCAACTGATGCACCGTGATATTGGCATCCTCGACCAGTCCAATCAAGCCGTCTATGACCTCGACTATATTATGGGGCGGGATCTTGGTGGCCATACCAACGGCAATACCCTCTGATCCGTTGATCAGGATATTGGGAATCCTGGAGGGCAGAACCGAGGGCTCCACCATGGAGTTATCGTAGGTGGGAATAAAATCAACGGTTTCCTTGTCCAGATCCGCAACCAGTTCCTGGTCAAGCCTTGTCATCCTTGCCTCGGTGTAACGCATGGCAGCAGGAGCATCACCGTCCATGGAGCCGAAGTTACCCTGGCCGTCCACCAGGGGATAGCGCAGAGAAAAAAGCTGGGCCATCCGGACCAGGGTGTCGTAGACTGCAGTATCACCATGCGGGTGGTACTTACCGATGACATCACCGACAATACGGGCCGATTTGACGTAGGGTCGATTGTAGGTTGTGCCCAACTCGCGCATGGCAAACAGGGTACGCCTGTGCACGGGTTTCAGACCGTCGCGAACATCGGGCAGGGCCCGACCCACAATAACGGACATGGCATAGTCCAGGTAGGACTTGCGCAGTTCCTTTTCAATGGAAATGGTAGGTTGTTCCGGCTGGTTGTCTTCTATTTCAGTTGTCATGCCTGATTGTTTTCCTTGTTCATACCTTGGTGATAGTGTCCCTTAACCGGATAACATCACCAAATAATTATATTCACCACAAAGTCCACGAAGAACACGAAGGAACCGCTTTTTGCCTGTCTTTCTTCGTGGACTTTGTGGTTATTTACATTTTGGTCTTAAGTTGATGATTTGGTTTTAAACATCAAGTTCGGACACTTCCAGGGCGTGGTTTTGGATAAACTCACGCCTGGGCTCAACCTTGTCTCCCATCAGGGTGATGAACAGGTCATCGGCTGCTTCCGCATCTTCGATCTTCACCTGGAGCAGGGTGCGGTTTTCCGGGTTCATGGTGGTATCCCAGAGCTGTTCGGGATTCATCTCACCAAGACCCTTGTACCGTTGTAGATGACTGCCCTTAAAGGTCTCCTCGCGCACCATCCTGATCACGTCGTGCCAGTCGCCGGCCCGGATTTCCTTTTCCTGGCCGGAGGTGGATGTCTTGATAATAGTAAAGCTGCCGCCCAGGTAATCCTTTATCTCGGGATAGAGGTCTATTGCGTGCCTGTACTCAGGGATAAGCGGAATATTGGGTCCAACCGTGGTCCGCATATGCGCCTGGCCACGGAAGGCCACATCAACCTCGTAACAGCTTGGCCGCCAGCGGCAGATGCGAATATTACCGGTAACGGGATCAAGGATTGCCATTTTTTCCACCAGTTCCTTCAGGAACGAATCATCCTTAAACTGGTCCGCAGAATGAACTTCGTTTTCCAGTAGGAATATGTTCAACTTCTCCTGGATATTCATCCGTTCAAGGAAACTGTTAATACGTTCAAAAAAGGTGAGTTTCCTGAGCAGGTTAACCATGGCCTCCCGGGCAACTTCATCACCGTTCTCCGTGCGGACACGGATGAACTGCGAGGCCTGATCATAGAGGTAATCGTTTAGGGCATCGTCATCGATAAAATAGCGCTCCTTTTTGCCGCGACCCAGCCTGTACAGCGGCGGCTGGCCAATATACACGTACCCATTTTCAATAAGCGGCAGCATCTGTCTATAAAAGAAGGTGAGCAGCAGGGTGCGGATATGGGCACCGTCCACGTCGGCATCGGTCATGATGATAATCTTGTGGTAGCGCAGCTTCTCCTGGTCAAACTCTTCCCGGCCGATTCCGGTACCCAGCGAGGCAATCAACTGCTTTATCTCCTCAGAGCCCAGGATTTTGTCAAAACGAGCCTTTTCCACGTTCATGATCTTGCCGCGCAGAGGCAGGATAGCCTGCACGGATCGATCTCGGCCCTGTTTGGCCGAACCACCGGCCGAGTCACCCTCCACGATGAATATTTCGCGTTTCGCGGGATCCTTGGACTGGCACTCGGCAAGTTTACCGGCCATCATCACGGACAGACCGCCTTTCTTGCGTGACAGTTCCCTTGCCCGCCTGGCAGCATCGCGTGCCCGTGCGGCCTCAACCGCCTTGCTCAGTATCCGTTTGGCAACATGGGGGTTTTGCTCCAGATAAATCCCAAATTTCTCGTTACAGATGGAGGATACAATGGATTTAACCTCCGAGTTGCCCAGCTTGGTCTTGGTCTGCCCTTCAAACTGGGGATTTGGGACCCGCACCGAAACAACGGCGGTTAATCCTTCCCGTACATCGTCGCCACCCATTTTTTCTTTCAGGTTTTTGGGTACCACATCATCGGTTGCATACTTGTTGATGCACTTGGTCAACGCGGCCCGAAAACCGGCAACATGGGTGCCGCCTTCACGGGTGTTGATGTTGTTGACAAAGGCGAACAGCCGCTCGGAATAGCCGTCAAAATACTGTATGGCAACCTCCACCTGTACCTGATCCTTTTCCCCCTCAATGTAAATGGGTTCCGGGTGGATAGGGGTGCGTTTGCGGTTTAAATACTCAACATAGGAAACAATACCGCCTTTATAATGAAATTTATCCTCAGCCCCGCTACGTTCATCTTTCAGGTAGATACGAACGCCCCGGTTCAGGAAAGCCAGTTCCCGCAGACGGTTCAGGACAATATCGTACCTAAAGGACGTGGTTTCGGTAAAAATTGAGGGATCCGGCGTAAAGACGATCTTGGTGCCGGTATGGTCACTTTTGCCGATCACCTCAAGCTCTCCGGTTTTCTGGCCGTACGCATAGGTCTGTTTGTATACTTTGCCATTACGCTTGATTTCGGCGGATGCAACCGTACTCAGCGCGTTGACCACGGACACACCGACACCGTGCAGGCCGCCGGATACCTTGTACGAGGAGTGGTCAAACTTACCACCCGCGTGCAGGGTGGTCATGACCAGCTCTAACGCAGTCATATCCTCTGTGGGATGCTTTTCCACCGGGATACCACGACCGTTATCCACAACCGATACTGAACCATCTTCAAGGATGGTCACCTTGATCCGGTCACAGTGGCCGGCCAGGGCCTCATCAATGGAGTTATCCACCACCTCGTATATCAGGTGATGCAGCCCTTCTTCAGCCGTATTGCCGATATACATGGCCGGCCGTTTGCGCACTGCCTCAAGTCCGTCAAGGACTTTGATCTGTTCCGCCCCGTAGGACGAGTTGTTCTGTTCGCTCACGTATCTACCTTTTGTTAAAAACAATAAGTTAAATGCAATACCCTTATATTACTGTTTATTTTTAATAAATTCTTTGTTTTTTGGCTGGGATCTTGGACAAAATAATTTCCTTTTTGTCCGGTCGAAAAACAGGGTTCACGCTCTGATTTTTTCACTGTTTGCAAAACAACCATATAGTAACATATTTTGTATCATGAGTGTGCATAAAAAATATTGTTTTTTTTGGAATTCTATCAAGATACGACAGATTATCGTTGGAAAAATTACCTTACTGGAAATGAGAAAGAAAAAGAAAAGTTTTCAAAAGAAAATAAACAGGTAACAAGCTAAAATAACATGATTAATTTAACGTTAACGCGTAGGGTTAAAGGAATGAACCCGTGCAGGTTCATAAGATACTCTTTCTTATTTACTTTCATACCTATTATCGATACCATCTTAAATCTATAAGATCCGGGAAAGCAACAGCTCAAAACAAATTCTGAATATCTTTTTTTACCTTTGAAAAAATTTTTGAAAACTACCTTTTTCTGTATCCTGTTTGCTTTTATTTCTCTGGCAGCAGCCATTCCGGCTGTCAATTTTGCGTTGAAGAGTGAAGGGGTGAGAAACAGCCTGCTGCAAAAACTGGCATCCTCTCTGGATGGTACACTGCAGGCAGATGGTCTCACTATTGCTTTGGATGAAAAAAGCCTGAATATCAGCAGCAGAGAGCTGAAAGGATCATTACTGAACAACGCTCTCAAGGTAACTCTCCCAAACTCCACATTCAGGATAACCTTTCGTGAGTTATTAAAGGGTTCGATTTTCCCGGACACCTTCCTGGCTGACTCTCCATATATCAGCTACAGTCCGCAACCAGCTGCTGCTTCCACACCTGTAAAACACCTCAACTGGAGCAGGGAACTCAACACCCTGCTGAAAAAATTGGGTCAAGGGGCTCAGATAAACATTACAGATGGTACCCTTGTCCTTGCAGCCACCACTTTTTCAAAACTGTTTATTCAAACCAACCTGGCTGATCCATCCACAGTTCTTAATTTGCGAACAGATATCCTCTACAGAGGATCGGTTATTCCGGTAGTGATCAGTGGAAAATGCAGAAATCCATTTACGAGCTGTTTTACCTATGATTTTGATGTGCAGGCCTCTTCCATACCGATGAATATGGTCCCGGCTTCACAGGATTTCTTTTTCTCCGCAGGTACTGCAGACTTCTCCGGTACGCTGGACAGGAGTGGAAAAAGTATAACCGTCAACGGGAGTGTCAAGGTTACAGATCTCGATATGACCGTGGGCTGGACTTCAAAAGATGGAACTCTCCACCAGGAAAAATCTTACCGTATTCCTTACTGCTCGCTTGCCCTGCGGGGCAGCCTGCAGGGAAGAAAACTCAATTTTCCATCCCTGGACCTGCAGGCGGATAATTTTCACCTGCTAAGCTCGTTTATCCTTGATTTTGAGAACATCACAAATCCTTTCATGGAGTTGCGCCTGAGCTCGGATGAAATGGATCTTGCCACCCTGAAAATGCTGCTGCCGGATCCACTTATCAACGACTGGACAACCCGGACAATTTTTCCCAGACTTGAAAACGGAACCGCCCGAATAACTGATTTTGTCCTTGCCGGAACATTTGATGAGATAGGAAGACTTAATGAACCGGAATATTCTCACAGCCTTTCATGGGCAGGTCTTTTGCAAAATGTTGATACCTTTTATAATGACCATAAGCCACTGGCCAGAGTGCACAGTGCTCACCTTTCCATGGACGGAGATCTGCTGAAAATACGAGAACTGAGCGGCGAATCCGGAAAATCCATATTAACCAGGGGAAATGTGGCGATCAGCAACCTTTATGATCCAACATCAATTATAACCACGGATGTTCAGGGGTCATTTTCCCTGGCCTGGCTGACCAAACTGGTTAAAGCCGGGCTTACAGGTGAAGAGATGCAGCAGTTGCTCAGTCAAGTTTCCTCAATATCCGGCCAGGTCAATGGGGACGTTAATCTGTTCCTGGATCTGACAAAAGAAGATGTGACCCTTAAAGCGCTGGGCGGGAAGGGGACTTTGGCAGCACCCATGGAGGTGAATCTCAAAAATATTGTTTTTCCGCTTAAGATGAAAACAGCTGATTTTACCCTGGCCTATCCAAACAACAGCGTCATCACGGGAAAGGGTTCCCTTGGTAACTCGACCTTCAACGGCATCCTGAACATGGCAGGCACTGACTGGAAACGGGAGTTTAAGCTCAATATCAAAGCCGAGCTTAATGAACTTAAAAATAGGCTAATCGATAACAAGACAATCCAGGCACTGGCACCCTGTATTTCTACCCTGCCGATGGAGGCGAATATTACCCTGGAAAAGGACACTGTTACCTCCAGCGGCAGCCTGGATTTCGCTAAGTCAGTGCTTGATGACAACAAAGCTCTCTGTAAACAACCCGTTGTCCATAATAAGATTTTAAAGGCAGACTACAATGTTGAATACCGCAAAAAAAATCTGGATGTAAAAAAACTTACTCTGCAGACCAGGGACGGTACTATTGAGG
>JAUWLT010000081.1 GCA_030613515.1 Desulfobulbaceae bacterium | reverse complement strand
TGTTACCCCACAACCGGGTCACGGTTTCCATGCAGTGCAAAAACGGCGATACCGTCCATGTCAGGAAAAGTGTACAACCAGATCCAGAGCAGGATAAAATATATTCAGTTCTGGGTTTAAAAAAACAACCGGGGAGTGTGGTGAAAACGACCATTGCAACAAAATAAAAGATGTAGTGCCACAGGGAGAGCTGACAACACGGTAACCGACTGTAATAACTAAGTGTATTGTTTTTGAGCCGCAAAGTTGGGTTAACATGCTTTGCCAACCATTACATAAACTCACCGATACTATCCTTGAGATTCAAGCAGACCTTACTGCCAGTCTGGACTGGAATGCGTGTGAATCTTCTTTGCGCCATGCGCTTTATGAATTCATTGATCAGGTTCTGCTGACACCTCTGCAAAACTTGCTTGGTGACCCCCAATTCCTGGTAGCTCTTTAAAAACTTGCCGCCAGGAAAGGAATGCGTTTCTGCGGCTATCGCAAGACATCTGTCCGGGTCTTTACCGGTCGGACTTTATCAATTTCTTCACCCTATTTTGTCAAAGCCAAAGCAAAGCGTAAACGCAAACGGGCACCCAATGGCACCGGATGTCATCTCGGCCTGGAAGTCCTGGGATTTATAGAAAGAAGCTCTGCTAATCTCGCCTCAAATGTCATCCAGTTGGCCATCCTCTGCCCCTCGTTCGATATTGCCCGAAAAGTTTTGCATGAACAGGGGATTTTACTAGATGTTAAAACCGTCCAGCGACTCTGCAGAAAGTTCGGGTGTGGAGCTATGGTCAACCGAGGTGAAATTTCTTTTGACGCCGAACCGTTGGATCTAAAAGAGGCCACCGTATTAATATGCATGGATGGCGGCCGATTACGGCAACGAAAAAGAAAACAAGGCCGTAAACCCGATTCCCTCAAACGACAGGGATATCATACCGACTGGATAGAACCTAAATTACTCACCATCCAGTTTCTTGACCAGCAAGGTAAACTCAAAAAAGAAATCCCACCGATTTACGATGCCACTATTGGCAAAATAGAAGATTTCTATGACCTCCTGTATCTCTATTTACAAGAACTTGACCTTAAAAATGCCCACCGAATTGTGTTCTGCGCCGATGGAGCACCGTGCCTCTGGAAAAGAATCCCGGAACTCATGCGTAAACTTAACATTGTCAACTGGCATGAAGCCCTGGATTATACTCACGCAAAACAAAATCTCTACAAAATTGCAGAAATGATCCCCCGCTCCCTTGCCCGTCACCAGACAGAAGTCTTTGAATATTGGAAAGATCTCATGTGGCGTGGCGAATTTGATGAATTGCGCAGCACTATTGAGGAGCTTTTTCGCAGCCCCAAAACACGTAAGCAGGCGCTGAAAAAATTTGATAATTATTTCGCTGGCAATAAAGACCGCATGCAATATTCGCTTTTCAAAGAGCAAAACTTACCCACCGGCAGCGGTGCTGTGGAAAGCGCCATTCGGAGGGTGATTAATCTACGCATCAAAGGTGCCGGTATCTTTTGGACAGCTGAAATGGCAGAAGTTATGTTATTCTTGCGCAGTCAATTCTTATGTGGTCGCTGGGCCACTCTAATCAATAACTTTGTATGTAGATCACGAAATATTGTCAAGCAATTCTGGACGCCGATGCCGAATACTGTAGGCTTTGAGCATGTTTGTTAATCTGCAACAAAATGGGAATGCACCCTAACCAACGTGCCGCATCAGGGAGATATGGCTAAGGCCGGCTTGGCCTCGGTTGCAATAAATCTCTTTTTCTGGAAAATTTCCCAACAAGCTGTGTTCACAGACTAAGGAAGCATCTTAATCCTGCTAATGATCAACACAGATTGATATTGGCAAAACACACCTTCATCAAAAGCAGTATATTTTTTCACTGCAAAAGCGTTGCGTTGCAACGGTTTCCAGAGATCTTTTATAGATTATCACTTAAGATAGCTCACTGTTGTATAGACTCACTGTCCGGCACTATTATAAAAGGCTCTTTGACCAGTATTGTACCCATATCTTTTTTTCCGCCTTTTCTCCTTGAACAGAAAGTTCCTGGTCTTTCCCTAGCAGGAAAACGGGGAGTGGTAACACTTTTTTCAACTTTTTTCAGAGGATGCTTATGTTTGAAAAGAAGATACTTCGAGTCACAAAGTGCATACTAAGCGTAGTTGTTTTTCAGGCGGTTTTGCTGCTCGACAATCAGGCAGGAGCAGCATTTCCCCATGATTTTGACAGAGTTGTATGGCTACACACGGATGTCTCTTCCTGGGTTCAAACAGGTACGCTGAGTTCAGTTTCAACTACTGCCAGTACCATTACATTGGATTATAACAAGGCCAACTCCTGGCCCGGTGTAACCATTACTTCCAGTTCCAACGGACAAATCTCCGTCAATGCCAACCCATGGATTTTTGTCAAGCAGAACAACACGTGGTATGCAGCCACCTTTGAATGGATGAGGGTAGGCCAAACTACCAAATCAAAACTATCAGTAAACGGCGATCACATCAAGCGCTCTCCTTTGGATACCTTTGTTCCCCAAAAAGGGGAGATTTACGGGTTTATGGTCAGCGGACTAGCCCGTGACTCCAAGCGAAATGTTCAAGAACGGACCAATGTTGTTATGTATGCATGGGATGTCGGTATGGTTCCCGTGTGTACCTGTCCCCCTGAGGTCAGTTATTTTCTTACTCCAAACGTCACCTTATCTCGCAATGAAGCGGCAGCCGTTTCATGGAAACTTGAAGGAGCGGATACCGCATCCCTCAGCCCCTATCCCGGTTCAATTGACCCGGGGGAAGGAAGCATAGAGATTACACTAGAGGAAACGACCACGTTTACCTTAAAGGCGGCCAACGACTGTGGCACCACAAGCGTGCAGAAAACAGTTGAGGTTTATAAGGTATTGTTAAGCCCAATTCTAATCCTGCTCAACGATTGAGATAGAACGGTTAGGCGTCAACATTTTTTTACTGCAACTGTAATACGACCACCTCGTCGGTTTCGCTGATGAGCGGACAGTCACGCTCATGAAATTCGATTACCAGTTGAAGATGTAACTTCAACGGAACCATACATAAGGCTGATAATCAGTTTATGGGAATAGTGTGCCTCGAGGCTGCATGAAAGATGAGGGCAGGCCCCTCGGAGTCGGCTTGCAGGAGCAGGCTTCAAACCACCTTAAGCTGCTGTGGTAAAGAGCCATGGTGGTGAGCGTTAAGGGAAAGGCCCGGCATAAGACCGGGTCAGGTATGGATCATAGAGACGAATAAAACCGATCCACTGTTGAGGTGTCGAAAAAACAAGCAAAAAAAGGGGGTCAAGTGATACCCCCTTTTTCTCTTTCCTCCCCTTGATCTGTATGCATAAAAATAATCATGTCATATTTTTTATGAATATATACTTTAATCGCATCATGCCGACTTTTACGCTTGCCGATTAACACCTTCCGCTGCAGATCGCCCTGCCAGCCAGCCGGTGGAAAAGGCGGCCTGCAGGTTATAGCCGCCCGTGTCAGCCTGCAGATCAAGGAGTTCTCCGGCCAGGTAGAGACCGGGACAGAGTTGTGATTCCATGGTGCGGGGATTAACCTGGCGCAAATCCACCCCGCCCGCAGTGACAATGGCCTCCTTAAACCCCCGGTATCCGGTGACCTCAAAGAAAATATTTTTTAACCAATGACGCAGCCGTTTACGCTCTGCCGCCCGAACTTCTCCGGCAAATCGATCCGGCGAGATATCGGTTTCATCCAGGCAGACCGGCACCATCTCCTTTGGGATCAGACCCCGCAGCACAGAGCTCATTTGCTCATTTCTTCGCTTTGTAAAATCACGCAGCAGCCGGGCATCTAACTTTTGTGTATTCAGGGCTGGTTTCAGATCCAGCACCAGAGTCACCTTGCTCCCTGCCTGCAGCGCATCAACGATCATACTGCTTAAGCTTAAAGTGACCGGTCCGGACAGACCGTATTTCATAAAGAGCAACTCGCCGAAACCGTCCTGTTTTTTCTTATTATCGATAAAGAGCCGCACCCCCACATTGCGCAGGTGCAGCCCGTTCAGCCTGTTGGCCAAATCACCACCCGTCTCAATTGGAACCAGGGAAGGCCGGATGGGAACAATGGTATGGCCCGCGGATTCAGCAAGCATATAACCATCACCCGTGGAACCGGTGGTCGGATATGAGGCTCCGCCGGTGGCCAGGATCACGGCCTTACCATAGACCGGATTACCGTTGCAGATGACACCTCGGAGTTGATCGTTTTCCAACAACAACTCTTCCACCTGTGAATCAGGCCGGATGGACACCGGCAGCCGGTACAGCCACTGGAGGAAGGCCTTGAGTACGTCCGGTGCCTTGCCACTGGCCGGGAAAACCCGACCGCCACGTTCTTTAACCAATTCAAGACCATGTTCTTCAAAAAAACGGATCAGCTCAAGACTGAAAAAACGGTTAAATGGTTGGCGCAGAAAACGACCATTCCTGCCGAAATGAGAAATAAATTCTGGCAAATCAGCTATATTGGTTACATTGCAACGGCCCTTACCGGAAATGCAAATCTTGCGTCCAGGCCGTTTCATCTTTTCAAGCAGCACCACATCCGCCCCGGCCTCGGCAGCCTGTCCGGCAGCCATCAAGCCGGCAGCACCAGCACCGATTACAAGCACTCTTTCGTTCACAGGAGCGGCACCGACGACAGTTGATCAGTCCTGGGAATATGGACAACAAAAACAGGATTACGACAGTTATGGACAACTGCGTTGGCCAGCGAACCGAAAAACTTACGCTGGATGCCTGTCCGTCGGGTTGCAGCCATGATGATCAGGTCATGGTAATGGGCCTCCTCAAGGATAGATTCCAGTCGTGATTCCGCTGCTTCGACAGTACACCTGGTCTCGACATCATAGAGATGAGAATCCGCCCATTCCCTCAGATGTTTCTCATGAGATTCTAGATCTCCCGGTCTGCAATCGGCATACAATAGATGCTGAAAGGTTATCCGAGGGTGACGGATGGTTGCCATGGCCTCCAGAACGGGCAACAGTTCCTCAAGTTCCTCTGGAAAAAGGAAAGGGACCAGGATTCGCTCCCAGGTCATGGTGCCCACAAAACGGACAGCAATCACGGGGCAAAGAACATTGGAGGCAACCTGGTCCAGCACTTCCTGAAAAGCCAAGGGCTTACGGCCAACCGGATAACCAAGAACCACTGCCCGGGCATTATTATATTCAGCCGCAGCGACAAGACCCGAAGCCGGATCATCGTATATCATCTCCGTCAGCATGGGGTATCCCAAGAGGTCTGCTTCATCGGTTTCCGGCAGGAACAGGTCAGAGTGTTCCTGCTCAGTTACGGCCGCATCCTGTTTGTCCAGCACCCGAACCGACATGGGCAGGGCATTGAAATAATGGGCCAGGATTGTTGCAATCCTGGCCAGCGCTCTTGCAGTGGCAAAATGGTAGGCTCCCAGGACAACCACTCCAACAGGGGAAGCCGCCGGCTGCAGCCGATCCTCATTCCATGGCACCAGGCTGATGCCTTCAGCGCTGCGCAGCCATGAATCACAAAACCGACCAATCCTGGTGCCGCATTCAGGATGTGTACGAGGTTCACTTCCTTCCCCGGCCTTCTCGATAGTCATCCTTGCCAGCAATGGACCGCCCAGTTCAGACATGACAACGCCGGCCAGGATAACCGGAGTGATAATTGTCGACCACGAAGCAAGCATGGGGTCGGTACTGATCATAAACACCAGACCGATGGCAACTCCAGCCTGCGGCAGAAGGGCCAGACCGAGATAATTGCGTACCACTCGATTTGCTCCGGAAATATAACCGCCTAACCAGGCACCGAAATACTTGCCAAGGATCCGGGCAATGAAATAGACCAGCCCCACCCAGCCGGCAAGTTTCAGGGCCGAGAGATCCAGGTGCACACCGGCAAGAGTAAAAAACAGAACATAAATGGGCGGCTCAAATGCATTAATAGCGCGAAACAACCGGACGTCACGTTCTGCCCGGTTAATGATGGTGAAACCAGCCATCATCCCGGCCAGCAGGGGGGAAAGATGCAGCAGCCGGGTAATCTCGCCGCACAGCAGCAGCAGAGCCAGACCTGCTGTAAGCATTTCCCCGCGGTTATGCAGTTTATGAAGAACAAAATCGATCAGAAAGCCGGTGATTATGCCAACGGCAAGGGAGGCACTGATTTCATAAAAACAGGACAGAAGCGCCTGTGACGGTCCACCCCCTGCTCCGGCAAGCTGGTGAGCCGCAGACACTGCCATACCGAAAATCATGATGGCAATTGCGTCGTCTACCGCCACTACGGCCATGAGGGTAGAGGTAAACGGACCCTTTGCCCCCAGTTCACGCACCACATGCAGGATAGCCGCCGGTGCCGTGGCTACGGCAACCGCACCGAGGAGCAGGGCCAGGATGAGGTTATCATGGCTGGACATTCCGTTTCCGGCCACCAGCTCGGCTGTCACCCAGGTTCCAGCCATAACCAACAGAAAAGCAGCAACGGCCTGGACAACGGAGATATACCCCACATCACGGGCCACGTTGCCCAGACGACGCAGTTCCACATGCTCGCCGATGCCGAAGGCAATCAACATCAGAGCGATCTGGGTAAAATGGTCCAGTTTATGGCCCACCAGGTCAACTGTGATAAAACCCAGTCCCGACGGCCCGAGCAACAGACCTGCCAGAATAAAACCGGTCACTGAGGGCAACCGGATCAACTGGGCAAGCTTGGCGATCAGAAGCCCGGCTGCAAGCAGGACGGCTATGCCGAAGGTGGCTTCATTTACCATTAAAAAAAGCTCCTTGTTTCGGATCAATAACGCTTAAAGGGGCTATCCACCGCTCTCCTTGAGCATTATTATAGGTCGGAGTCTCCACTACGCTTACAATTATAAAAACAGTTCTTGTAACAGGGTATCGCTCAATGTGGATACCTGCTCTTTCCGATCTAACGGTACAACGGCTGACAAGGATTCAATTATTCCCTGTACGATCTGATGGAGCGTCTGGTCGGTTTTCTGTTCAACGGTTTCAACAGCCAAAACCGACACTGCCAAATCACATCGTTCACGGTCTCCAAGCAGCAAGGCGGCCTGCAGGAGATGATCTGCGCGAGGATTGATTTTTGAGTCCTGCATCCAGAAGGCGGGCGGCAGTTTGACCACACCAAGCTTCTTGGTCATGGCCAGATCAAAATGACGCTGCAAAAGTTCGAAGTCGGGAGCTTCTCCCTGTTCCAGTGCAGCGAAGATTTGTGTAAACATAGCAATCCCCGAGAGGCTCTTTTTGGTATTATACAACAAATATTATACTACAATATAGGGCTACCTGATAAAAAAACAACTGCCGGGAAAAACGTCAAGCAGAGCGACCGGCAGGCGATGAATGGAAGGGAAGCACCAGTTGCCGCATGGTGGATTGACGTATATCCCTCAAAGGACTGAGGTTGGAGACCGTCAGACCTAACAGGCGAACCTGTTGTTGTCCGGCTTCAGTGGCAGCAAGCAAACACGGCACTCTGGCCATGATATCTGCAGACCGGATAAAAAGGCAGGAGGTGGTGACGGAACGGGTTGCGGTTGTGAAATCCCGGTAGCGAATTTTCAGGGTAAGAGTTCGGGCAGCAAGCTCTTTGGCAGCAAGGGAATGACCAACCTGTTCTGCCTGTTCGGACAAAACCTCCAGCATGACGGCCCGGTCCCGGATATCGTGGCGCAGGGTTGTCTCGGTGCCGATGGATTTTCTCCCCCGGCTCGGCCGCACCGGTCGATTGTCTCTACCGCGTACGATTTCATAAAAAAAAGTTCCTGCCTTGCCAAAGGAACCAGTCAATTCCTGGAGGGTGAACCGTTGCAGGTCAGCCCCGGTCCTGATGCCCATGGCAAGCATTCGCTTTTCCGTGACTTTGCCTACACCGTAGAATTTCCTTACCGGCAGGGTACGAATAAAGGGCAGGGCCTGCTCAGGCGTGACCACGGTAATGCCGTCCGGTTTGTTGATATCCGAGGCAACCTTGGCCAGGAATTTATTACAGGATACACCGGCAGAGGCGGTAAGACCGGTTGTACTGACAATATCCCGGCGAATGGCCTCGGCAACCCAGGTAGCGGATGGAATGTTTTTTTTATTTTTCGTGATATCCAGGAAGGCCTCATCCAGGGACAGTGGCTCAACAAGATCCGTATAGTCTTGGAAAATAGCCATAATCTGCATGGACACCTCGCGGTAGCGATCCTTGCGTGGCCTGACAAACATTGCTTCCCGGCAGAGTTTATACGCCTTTGCGCAGGACATGGCCGAATGGATGCCGAACTTGCGGGCCTCATAGGAACAGGCAGCCACCACTCCCCGCCCCTGCGGGTCTCCGCCCACAATCAGCGGACGGTTACGCAATTCCGGGTTGTCCCGCTGCTCCACCGAAGCAAAAAAAGCATCCATATCAATATGGATTATTTTACGCAGAGATTCCTGTTCCATGGAAGTTCAATCCTGATCAGATTTGACTTTTTTATGGTTCCACGGCATAGTGCTGTAACTATACATCTTTTCTTTGGATATCATACCATGAATCAATACAAACAGCGATGCCTGCAGCTGCACGAGCAACCCCAAACCTGGCTGATCACCGGTGTGGCCGGTTTTATCGGCTCCAACCTGCTTGAAACCCTGCTCAAACTTGACCAGAAGGTTGTAGGTCTTGATAATTTCTCCACCGGCTTTCAACATAATCTTGACGAGGTCCAAGGACTGGTCACAGACGGGCAGTGGCAACGGTTCACCTTCATTGAAGGGGATATCCGGGATATCGACAATTGCCACCAGGCCTGTGAAGGAGTCGATTACGTACTGCATCAGGCAGCCCTTGGTTCCGTTCCCCGCTCCATCGAAGATCCGATCACCACCAATGCCAACAACATAACCGGCTACCTGAACATGCTGGTAGCAGCCAGGAATGCGGATGTGCAGCGCTTTGTCTATGCTGCTTCAAGCTCCACCTATGGTGATCATCCGGATCTTCCCAAAGTTGAGGATAACATCGGCAACCCGCTCTCTCCTTATGCCGTGACCAAGTTGGTAGACGAATTGTACGCGCGGGTCTTTGCCCGCACTTATGATTTTAAAACCATCGGTCTGCGCTATTTTAATATCTTTGGCCGACGCCAGGATCCCGACGGTGCTTACGCTGCCGTAATCCCGAAGTGGTTTGCCGGTTTGATGAAAGAGGAAATCGTATATATCAACGGTGACGGCGAAACCAGCCGGGATTTTTGTTATATCGACAACTGTGTGCAGGCCAATCTGATGGGGGCCACGGCAACAAATGATGATGCTGCAGACCAGGTATATAACGTGGCCTTTGGGGAACGTACCTCGTTAAATAAGCTCTTCAACCTGATCAAAGAACGGGTAAAGGATAATTCTTCCAATGTCGAAAATGCCGAACCGGTGTATCGGGATTTCCGAGCCGGAGACGTTCGTCATTCCCTGGCAGATATCAGCAAGGCAACGCAGCTTATCGGTTATGAACCGCAATATTCCGTGCGTCAGGGCATGGACGAGGCTGCAACGTGGTATATAAACCGGTTTAATTCTTAGCTCGTGTCATTAAGTTGTATAAATTCAGATCCGACCTGACAAGGCAGCAGAGAAATTACTATTTGATCTGATACTATGTGAATTCTTTCATCGGATGCAAGCAAGTAGGCGGGGAAGATTCGTACAGAACAGGTAAAATTGACTTGGCGGGATGGCTGTATCAGGTTTACCTCAAAAATAAGTTACCCGCTGGTGCCAACCCTATCAGGAAGAAGCTTTAGTTGTCCATCTTAACCTCAAGCTCAATACTGCCAAAAGTTATCTTTTCCAGTTGAATACCAAGCTGGGGTTAAATCAAGGAGATATCGTGCCATCGATAAAAGACAAATTTTGGAAATCGACTGGATTTTCAACTTTTGGCCGCGGGATTATCACTGTAAGTTATCATTTTTTGGGTTCATCCGAATAAAGCGTACTTTTTGCCAGCTCCCATTATCGCAGGGTTTCCGGTGTTGAATGTGTATTTGTTGCTTGATTTGTAAACATTGATAATGGTGTTTTCTCCCTTCCCTCCCTTTGAAAAAGGGAAGGGAGAATAAAAACAAGGCAACAATAACACGAACTGAAAAATTATTTATCTTTTGGAGATTATATCCCCGGTAAGCCTCATGTAGATGGGCTTTTCATGGAGAAG
>JAUWLT010000059.1 GCA_030613515.1 Desulfobulbaceae bacterium | reverse complement strand
ATCAGTCCCATACGATGAAGTAAAATATATTCAAGCTTTACAGAGAGCAAAATCTCCACTTTTAGGCTTTTTGTAACAAGCATAAACACAATGTTTTATACTTGACGGAACAACTCAGAAGTCTACAGTATTTGCCGGAGTTTTGTTGAGTTTCAGTGGCGATCAGCATTCTTTTTACCCCAGTAGCAAAGTATTGGCGAAGTTGATTATCGGCATGATGACCTTGCCGATAATGCCCGCATAAAACAGGATTAACAACAGGATAAAGCCAAATGGTTCCAGCTTGGCGTAACTGCGGGCCGCACTAGGCGGCAATATGCCCATGAGTACCCTGGATCCGTCCAGCGGGGGGATGGGCAGGCAGTTGAATACGGCCAGCATGATATTAATCCACACTGATGCCACCATCATGCCGACCATCGGTTTCAGGAGATACATTGGGATGAAAGGCATCATGATGAGTAGTTTCACCAGGATGGCACTGACAATGGCCGTCACGACATTGGCTGCCGGTCCGGCCAGGGCCACCAATAGCATACCTTTTTGCGGGTCCTTGAAATAGCTGGGATTCACCGGAACCGGTTTGGCCCAGCCGATCTTCATGATAATAAAGGCGATCACGCCCAGCGGATCCAGGTGTTTGAGCGGATTCATGGTCAATCTGCCCGCATTTTTTGCCGTGGGATCTCCCAGGTGCCAGGCCACGTAGCCGTGGGCCAGTTCATGGAAGGTCAGGGCAAAGAGAAAAGGCGGCGCCAGGATGACCAGCTGTTGTATGAAATGATTAATGTCCATGGGGGGGGTAAAGGTATAAGGTAAAAGGTTTAAGGTATAAGGTCTATAAGTGTGCGCCTTCGACGATAAAAAGAGAACGGGTTGTTCTCACAGGGTATGGTAACGCACTGTTTGTATTTCCTGAAGTGAAAACAATAAGGACAAAGCGAAAAAAATCGAGGGAAATTATTCGGACAGGTTTACAGGGTATCTTTGTTTGACAAACTCAATGGCCTCTGCCCTGGTGTGAACCTTTCCGTTGAGCTGGTCTTCAATCAAATGGTTGAGCATGGTCCGGAAATCGGGACCGGGCCGGTAGCCAAGTTGCTGCAGATCATCTCCGTTGATCAGGGGCTGGACATTGCGCAGTCTGGTAACATACAGGGAAACATCCCGTTGGATATATTTTTTGCGGGCAATGGTCATCAGGTAGAGCAGCCCTTCGTTTTCCAGTTCGCAGAGCAACCAGTAAATTTCGCTGGGCTTCATAAAAGGCCTCTGCAGCATGTCAAGAGCAATACGTTCCACCTCTGTTTTCTGACGCACCAGCAGGTTGCACTGTTTGTTCGGCAGTTCGAAGCGGTTGCAGAAACTCCCAAGCTGCCGTACCCGTGAACGGCTGAAAACAGCCAGCAGGTACACGATCCAGGGCTCAAATCTCTCTTGTAAATAGAGCAGCTTAAACCAGGCGACGGATTTTTCGGCCTGGGTCATGACGTGGACAAAACGGCGGTCAATCTTCAGGGTAGGTCGCAGGGCCGGCCAGAGAAAGGGGAAGAGTTTGAAGTAGGACATTCGGCGCAGCGAGCCCAGGGGGTTGTCTTCAGACAAGATCAACTTCAGCTCACCAAAAAAGCGAGGTCCGGAAAAACGTTCAAACAGGTGCATCTTGACCGCAGTTTTTATCAGCTTTTCAGAATGTCGGGTAATCTTGAAATCAAGGCGCTGTTCAAAGCGGATGGCCCGGAAAATCCGGGTCGGGTCTTCTACAAAACTTAAGTTATGCAGCACCCGGACTCTGCGTTCTTTGAGATCGTTCTGTGAGTTAAAAAAATCCACCAGGGTGCCGAACCGTTCCGGGTTGAGGTGGACGGCCATGGCGTTGATGGTAAAATCGCGGCGGTACAGGTCCAGCTTGATGGAACTCAGCTCCACTGTCGGCATGGCAGCCGGGTACTCATAATATTCCAGTCGGGCCGTGGCCACATCCAGGCGCATGCCGTCTCGGAGGATTACGGTGGCGGTGGCAAACTTTTCATGGGTGCGAACGGTGGCCTGCTTACGCCCGGCAAACTCTTTAGCAAACTCGATGCCGTCCCCTTCCACCACGATGTCAATATCCAGGTTTTTGATCTGCAGCAGCAGGTCGCGGACAAAACCGCCCACCGTATAGGCTTGCATGTCAAGGGCCTCGGCTGTTTCACCGATTTCACGCAGCAGGGTAATGATATCCCTGGTCAGCGACTGGGTCATCAGGGTACTGATGTTGCGGGTTCGTTCCGTGGAGGGATGCTCGTCCTCCTGCAGCAGGTTGCGCGGCAGGTTGGATGGGTCGTTCACCAGCAGGTTGAGCAGGTCGGTTCGGGTGATTACCCCGCAGATTTTGTGTTCTCCTTGGACAATGGGGATCAGCCGTTCCCGGTTTTCGATGATCAGTTCCTGGATATCGGCCAGGGTGGCTGTTTCCGGCAGGGTTGGGATATCAGTGGTCATGTACTCGCTCACCGGCACCTCACCGAGTTCGTGAAAGATAGCCTTTTCCACTACCCGGCGGGAGATGATGCCCAGCAGGCCCGTGGGGTTTTTTTTATCCGAGTTGTCAGTGACCACCGGCAGGACCGTGATGTTGTAGCGGGTAAGCAGTTTGTTTGCCTGGTTGATGGTGACCCCGGGGGTGGTGGTGATGACCGGTGAGGACATCAGTTCACCTGCTATGGCCTGGGGCCGGACATGTCGGTGCAGCAGGCGGACCAGTTGTTCTTCAGCCTCGAAGATAGTCTTGCCGCCGATGGTGGCCGATGCGGCAGAGGCATGGCCGCCGCCTCCGAAATCGCGGGCAATGACACCGACATTCACTTCCGGGATCCTGCTGCGGCCTATGAGGTAGAGCCGATCTCCCATGCAGATCAATCCAAAGACCACATCCAGGTTTTCCATGACCATCATCCTGCGCACAAGCACGGCAAAATCATCTACATAGTCGGGCAGGGTCAGTGTACTTATGGCAATGCGTATGGACTGGATGGTGTAGGTGGAGGTGTTTTTCAGCAGTTCGCTCAGTAATCCCACTTGCCGGGCGGAGAGATCCCGGCTGACAAACTGGTTGACAATATCAAGATTGGCCCCCTGAGCCAGCAGCCAGGCTGCCGCTTCCAGATCAGCCGGAGTGGTGGTGGTGTGGAGAAAAGAGCCGGTATCCTCGTAGATACCCAGTGCCATGAGAGTGGCCTCATCCGGAGACAGTTCAATTTTGCGTTGTTTAAAGAGGTGGACAAAGACAGCAGCGGTGGAACCTACCTCCTCAACAATCTCAAGATCTCCCGGCATATCACCGGGAGCGTCCGGATGGTGGTCATAGAGATGGATCTCAATGCCGGGATTATCAAGACATTCCTGCAACCTGTCAATGCGGCTCCTCTGGCGGGTGTCGACAACGATGAGGCGGGTTACCGCCGTCAGGTCAATGTGCTTGATTTTTTTGAAGTCATACAGGTTGCGGATCTCCTGGGACAGGAAATTACGCAGCCGCCGCTCCACGGATCCGGCAAAGACCAGTTCGGCATTCGGATACAGCTTGCTGGCAGCCACCATGGAGGCCAGCCCGTCAAAATCCGCGTTGATATGGGTGGTGATAACTTCCATACGTTCAACTATACTCGAGTTGGGCTGGTTGGCAAAATCAGTTTTTGTATCCGGCCCGACCAGGTTGAACTGATGAGGAGGGTGTAGCGAAGCTGTCAATCATGAATTTTCAGGAAAATAAGCTTGTTGTCGGCAACTTCAACGGCCAGCTTATTTAACTCCACAGGGATGCCCTCTACTTCGGCTCGTTTAATAACCGGCAGTATTCGCTCGCCCTGACGGTCCAGGAATCGGGCCAGGGTTTTGCCCTTGATGAGGATGCCGGCCTGCAGCAGTCGCGGACCGGTTTCAGTGGCGATCATGTTAAAGAGCTTCAGGGTTATATAGCCGGATTGATCAGTCTCATAATACGTAACCGCCACCGGCCTGGTACGCAGGGATGCATGTTGGCCACCGCGTCTGAAAATGGCACCGGCAAGGCCTGGCATGGCGGCGGACAGGGCAAGGGTGTCACCCGGTACCAGCTCCCTGCTCGTATTGTCTTCAGCCAGTCCGTTAACGAAAATCGTCTGTACCCGGTCCCTGATATACTCCTCGTTAAAACCGGGCAGGTCCATGAGCAGTTCTGCAATGGAGATTGTACTGGTTATAGGCAGTACAAAGCCGCGCTGCAGCAGAGTGGCCGCTTTGGCGGCACCGTCTCTGGCTGTGTTCAAGGTGAGAGTAACCGGGAGTGCGTGTTCTGGTGTCATGTGTTTTCCAATATGTTACAGCCACCCGTAGCTAAGCGGCAGGGTAAAAAACGAGAGCAGGACGGACAGGCTGGAGAAGATGACCACCAGCCAGGGCATCACAAAGGGGGTCAGGATGTTGCCGGAAAATTCAAATTTGGGCACTTGCAGCAGGATGAGTGCAGGCAGGGCAATATAGATGACATACAGGTTCAGGCTCTTGTCGGTCTCAGCAGGAAAAAGATCAAGATACTGCAGCAGTCGTTCTATGGGCAGGAGCATGAAAAAGGGGAGTACGGTTTCCATAACAACACTATAACGGGCCTGCAGATCAAAACAATATTTTTCAGTTTACGGGTGGCGGCCAGTAAATTCTGTCTGGTGACCATGCCGATCAGATTTGACTCTGCCGCATCCATATCATAAAACGAATTTGTACCGTGATTGTAACTGGAAACGAAATTGGCCACATGGGAATTATGCATGGAATGTTGAGGCAATCCAATCAGAGTCCATAGTATCCATCAGGATGACTTCGTGGCGGTTGATTGATAGACCGAATCTGGCCTGTACCCTGGTCGATTGATGGGCTACAGGAGGTCGAAGAGGTGTGTTTTATTTTTTCTATCTTCCTGCATTTTCTCCGTTGTTGCTTGACAAAAAAAGATTTGTTTAATATATAGTTTCTTCTTGAGTTAACGGGCGGGTGTAGCTCAGTTGGCAGAGCACAAGCTTCCCAAGCTTGGGGTCGCGGGTTCGAGCCCCGTTGCCCGCTCCACTGAGCGTTAGGCAGCTTTTACTTGCTGCCTAAGTGTTAACTCCCCGGCTCCTTCCTGCAGCTATGGTTGGAATCGGTTGCAGCCATACACCGGTTGGTTGAACGGTGTTCGCGAAAGTGGGCTTTGCCCGCTTTTTTTATTGCCTTTTGCACAGGTAATTTGGGGCGTAGGAGAGGAAGATAATTTGTGAATGCTGATCGGATCATTACCGCCGTAGAGAGCTTTGCCCGGCCTGTTTTAGACGATATGGGGCTGGAACTGGTGGAGGTACAGTTCAGGAGGGAATCCGCGGGCTGGCTCCTGCGTCTGTTTATCGACCGCGAGGGTGGAGTGAACGTTGATGACTGTGCCTCGATCAGCAGACAGATCAGCGCATATCTTGAGGTGGAAGACCTTATAGAGCACGCCTATAACCTGGAAGTTTCATCGCCGGGTTTAGAGCGTCCTTTAAAGAAAAAAGAGGATTTTGTCCGTTTTGTCGGTCGCAAGGCCAGAATTAAGCTCAAGGAACCCATTGACGGGCAGCGTGTTTTTTTTGGTCTGTTGGGCCTGGTAGATGGAAATATAATAATGCTGGATGTGGATGGACAGCAGATGGAAATTGATCTGAACGCGGTTGCAAGAGCACGTCTGAGCATCTAATAAGGTAAACTGCCACAGGCACCACAGCTTTTCACGATCACGATTGCCCGCATAACAGCGAAGCGGTGTCTGGACTATAGCGAACAATTGTGATCGTGCAAATCTGCAGCACCTGTGACAGTTTACAGATTTGAGATAATTATATCAAAGAGTTACATGCCCTGTGATTGGTTACGTAATAAGAGCTCAAGTAAATATTAGGCTGGAACCGTTGCCGGTCGGCTACGGTTAAAGGTGGAGAGAGATAATGTCAGGTGCAGAAAATTTAAAGCGGATACTCGATCAGATCTGCCGGGATAAGGGTATAGATCGTGCCTTGCTGGTTGATGCCATTGAGGAGGCGGTTCGTTCTGCAGTCAGGAAAAAATACGGCGGACGACGTGATATCGAGGTTCAGTTCAACGAGGAGCTGGGCGAGATTGAAGTGTTCCAGTACCGCACCGTGGTTGACGAGGTCCTTGACGAGGATGCAGAAATTTCTATCGAAGAAGCCAGGCAGCTGGATCCTGAGGTTGAGCTTGATGACGACCTGGGAGAAAAGATGGATAATATTGCCGATCTTGGCCGTATTGCCGCCCAGTCGGCAAAGCAGGTTATTATTCACCGCATGCGGGATGCTGAGCGTGAAGTTATCTACGAGATGTTTCGCGACCGGGAAGGTTCCATCGTCAACGGTATTGTCCAGCGCTTTGAACGCGGCAATATGATTATTAATTTGGGACGTACCGACGCGGTCCTGCCCCGGGACGGACAGATTCCCAAGCGTTCCTTTAAACAGGGCGATCGGATTCGCGCTTATCTGCTTGAAGTGAAACAGGATGCCCGTGATTCCCAACTGATTTTGAGCCGAACCTGCAACGAGTTTTTGATTAAACTCTTTGAGATGGAAGTTCCTGAGATAGCAGAAGATGTTGTCAAGATCATGGGTGCTGCCCGTGAGCCTGGCTTTCGGGCCAAAATCGCGGTTTCTTCTGTTGAGTCGGATGTGGATCCGGTGGGTGCCTGCGTGGGTATGAAGGGATCCCGGGTCCAGAATGTGGTCCAGGAGCTGCAGGGTGAGCGCATTGATATTGTTCCCTGGAGTCCGGACCCGGCCAAATATGTGTACAATGCTCTGGCCCCTGCCGAAGTGACCATGGTGATTGTAGATGAAGACCAGCATTCCCTGTTGGTGGTCGTGCCTGATGATCAGCTGTCGCTGGCTATTGGACGCCAGGGGCAGAATGTCCGGCTTGCATCCCGTCTGCTCAGCTGGCGGATCGATGTCAAGAGTGAGCAACGCTATGAGAATCTGGAAAAACCGGGCTATAAGAGCCTGCTGGCCGTGGACGGCGTGAATGAGCCGCTGGCTGATAAGTTCATGCTCACAGGTATCTATTCATCAGTAAAGCTTGCAGAGGCTGAGTTTGATAAGATCATGGAAATTGCTGCTGTGGATGAGGAACAGGCAGCTGCAATGAAACAACAGGCCGCAGAGGTTCCGGTACCGGAGGACGAGGCAGAGAACTTGTTTGATGTTCCGGTAGAAGATCAAGCAGGAAATATAATTGAAGATACTTCCCAGGTTCCGCAGGATATTGACTCTGCGGGGGATACACCTGTGGAAGAACGTGTTGCCGGCCCGGATGACGTGAACGGCAACGAGCTCACTGATCCGGTGCAGGAGCAGGAGTTGGAAGACGAGCCGGTAGAAGGAAATAAGGTAGCAGACGATCCGGAAAACAGATGATGAAGAGGGGATATGTCCCCATCCGCACCTGCAGAGGATGCGGTCGGAAAGTTCCAAAAATGGAACTTGTTCGGCTGGTCATGATCAACGGTGCGCTGGTAGAAGACCCGGATCAGAATTTAGCTGGGCGGGGAGTGTACTGCTGTAGAAATGAGCTATGTCGAACGCGGTTGGTAAAAAATAAAAAAACTCTGAGGCGTCTTTTGCGCCTTCAGGGTGGATAAGGAACCGGAGCAAAATAAGTTGAACATATTATGCCGCAATTTTTTCGTCTCCTGTGTTTAAAAAATCTTTGCATATTGGTTATATGTAAAGCCATTTTTTAGGCGCAGGAGACGGAATACAGGGCAAGTAAGATGATCAAGTTATTTTGCGTACGTTCCTAAGTAACGAGCACGGGAGTAATTGATGAGCAGGGTCCGCATTTATGAACTGGCAAAAGAGGCCGGTCTCAAAAGCAAAGAGTTGGCAGATAAGCTGATAGCACTGGGCTATCCGATCAAAAGCCACAGCTCTACGGTTGACGATGATATGGCTGCTGATATTCGTCGTAAGGTGCTGGGCAAGGCAACTGCCGAGGTTACGGAAAAGCCGATTGGCGTAACAAAAAAGATCACGGTTGTCCGTAAAAAGAGAACAGCGGTGGTACGGCGTCGCTCTAAGGCCCAGAAGGAAGAGCTTGCCAGACAGGCAGAGGAAGCCGAATATGCCGAGACTGAGGAGATCAAGGAAGCAGAGGTTGCTGCTCAAGCAGAGGGTGTTGAACCGGAACCCGGTGTTGTCGAGGCTGCTGAAGAGGAAGAGAGGACAGCAGAAGGTGTTGAGGCTGTAGAAACGGAACAGGAGAGCGTGGAAGAGGCTCCTGCTGAGGTTGTTGCAGAAGATACCATCCCTGATACTGCAGACCTGGACACGGAAAAAACAGCAAAAAAACCGGTCAAAGAAGAGCCTAAACGGGCCAAGGGGCTTGCCAAGATTGTCGGCCGGGTGGAGATCAAGGTCGAGACAAAACGACCCGTTCGTCGTCCCCGGCGTCCAGTACGTCCTGCTCGTCCAAAACCTGGTGGCCCCGGCGGCCCTGCAGCTGTTGCCGCTGATGTCGGTCGGGCCGCGGCCGGTAAGGGTAAGAAAAAAGGGAAACGGATTGTTGCCGTAGGGTTAGATGATACCTCCCGGCAGAAAAAGCCGGGCAAGGCCGCCCGCAAAGGACGTCAGCGGGTGGATTTTTCCCGGCGCGGTGATGTGGAGTACATGCGACCGCGTAAAAGAGGGCGGAGGAAAGATACCCGTCGTAAGGGGAAATCTGCTCCAACTCCTTTAACCGAGAGTAAGGCCATCAAGAGGCGGATCAAGGTGTTTGAGACCATCAGTGTTGGTGATCTTGCCAAGCGAATGGGTATCAAGGCCAACGAGATCATTGCCAAGCTCATGGGGCTTGGTGTCATGGCTACGGTCAACCAGTCGCTGGATCTGGACACTGCAACTCTGGTTGCCACCGACTTTGGCTATGAGGTGGAGCAGGGGATGACCGAAGAGCTTGGAATTGCGGCTCTGCAGGAAGAGGAGACGGGAGGTGAGGAACAACCCAGATTCCCGGTGGTTACAGTCATGGGGCATGTCGACCATGGTAAGACCTCTATCCTGGATGCCATCCGCATGACGGATGTTGCTGAAGGTGAGGCCGGTGGAATTACCCAGCATATTGGAGCCTATCACGTCCAGGCTCCGTCCGGGGATATCACCTTTGTTGACACCCCGGGTCATGCCGCCTTTACCGAGATGCGTTCCCGTGGCGCCAAGGTAACGGATATCGTTGTGCTGGTTGTTGCTGCCGATGACGGTGTAATGGACCAGACCAAGGAGGCCATTGCCCATGCCAAGGCAGCTGAGGTTCCTATTGTTGTGGCTGTGAATAAGATTGATAAGGACAATGCAGATCCGGAACGGGTTAAGCGTGAGCTTGGTGATTTCGGTCTGATTCCTGAGGATTGGGGCGGAGACACCATTTTTTGCGAGACCTCGGCCAAGAAGGGCACGGGGATTGAAGAGCTGTTGGAAAATATTCAACTGCAGTCTGAAATTCTTGAGCTTTCAGCTGACCCCGGCAGGAAGGCTCATGGAACCATTATCGAAGCCCAGCTCCACAAGGGCCGTGGTCCGGTTGCTACCGTACTTGTCCAGGAGGGAACACTGCAGGCCGGGGATTACTTTGTTGCCGGGATGTTCAGCGGCAAGGTTCGTTCTCTGATTAATGATCGAGGTGAACAGATCACCAAGGCCGGGCCCTCTATGCCGGTTGAGGTGCAGGGTCTTTCCGGAGTGCCCCAGGCAGGTGATGAATTTGTGGTGGTTACGGATGAGAAGATGGCAAAATCAGTTTCCAGTGCCCGCTGGCTCAAGGCCCGTGAATCCGAGCTCGGCTCGGCTTCCAAGGTGTCGCTTGATAACCTGTTTGAGAAGATGGCCGAGCAGGAGATGAAGGAGCTGCGGGTCATCCTGCGCGCCGATGTTCAGGGTACCCTGCAGGCGTTCGGTCAGGCCACAGAAAAGTTGTCCACCGATGTTATCCGGGTTCGCGTACTGCACGAGGGCACAGGTGCTATTACGGAAAACGATATTCATCTGGCAGCGGCATCTGATGCGATTATTATCGGTTTCAATGTTCGTCCTTCGGTAAAGGTCAAGGAACTGGCAGAACGAGAGCAGGTCGATGTCCGTTCTTATGATGTAATCTATCATGCCCTGGAAGATATTGAAAAGGCCATGGTGGGCATGCTGGAACCGGAATTCGAGGAACGGGTCATTGGAACGGCCGAGGTCCGCGACACCTTTTCCGTGCCCAAGGTCGGGACCATTGCAGGTTGCGCAGTTATCGACGGCAAAATAGAACGAAATGCCCGGGTGCGGGTACTGCGTGAGTCGGTGGTCATCTATACCGGTGAGATCCAGTCACTGAGACGCTTCAAGGATGATGTTAAAGAGGTGGCCAGCGGGTATGAGTGTGGTATCGGAGTTGAGAACTACAACGATATCAAGGTTGGCGATACCCTGGAAGCCTTTGTTATGGACGAGGTTGAGGCAACGCTGTAGATGTCAGGTATCAGGTATTAGCAGTCAGGTGCCGAAACCTGGAACCTAAAACCCGAAACCGTAATAACCATGAATTTTGATTTTACCCTGCCCGGACTCGGGCGACCGAAGAGTTCACGACCCCAGCGGGTGGCTGAGGCGATCCAGCATGAGCTGTCGCTGTTGTTGCTGCAAAAGGTGCGTGATGCCAGGATTTCCCAGGTGACTATCTCCAAGGTGCAGATGTCGCCTGATCTGAAACGGGCCAAGGTATATTTTCTGGTGCCCAAGGGGAGCAGTTCGTCTCACGCGCTCAAGGGAATGGAGCGGGCCCGTGGTTTTTTCCGCTCACACCTGGCCAAGACGATGAACCTGCGATATACCCCTGATCTGGTCTTTTTTTATGATCACCAGAATGAGGAAATCGAGCGGCTGGACAAGCTCTTTGCCCAGATCAATCAGGAACGAAAGGTTGATGACCACAGTGAGTAAACAGGCAGCCCAAACCATTTCAGCGACAGGTAACATCGTGCTGGCCACTCATGTCCGGCCTGATGGTGATGCCCTGGGATCTCTGTTAGGCTTTGCCGATATCCTGGAGGGGATGGGTAAACGGGTTGTATGTTATCTCGAAGAGCCGGTCTCTGGTCTTTACAGTTTTCTGCCCCATCTCAGTCAAGTGGAAACGGATCTTGCCCCTGTGTTTGCATTTGTCCGCGAATGCGGCGATGATATCATGGGTATCTGCCTGGACTGCGGCGATCTTGAGCGGCTGGGGAAGAGTGGGCCTGAACTGAAAAAGATACACCCCTTTCTGATTATTGATCACCATCAGGGCAACAGCGGCTTTGGAGATCTCGCCTGGATTGAACCCCATCGCTCTTCCACTGGTGAGATGATTCATGACCTGGCCGTGGAGATGGATGCGCATATCTCAAAAGAAGCAGCCGACTGCCTGTACACAGCCATTGTTACTGATACCGGATCCTTTCAGTATGATTCCACAAGCGATCATACATTTGCGGTTGCCGGAAATCTCGTTGCCTGTGGCGTGCAGCCTGCGGTCATTTCCCAGCATTTGTACGATAACGCTACCTTTGGCCGTCTACGGCTGATGCAGCGGGTGCTTGCCACCCTGGAATCTTTTTTCGACAACCGTGTCGGGGTTATGCGGATTTCCCGGGAAATGCTGCATGCCACCGGCACCACGTTTGAGGACTCAGAAGGCTTTATCAACCTGCCCCGTTCAGTGGCTGATGTGCGGGTTGCCGTTTTCTTAAAGGAAAGCGATGAGCAGAAATTATATGTTTCCGTCAGCTTGCGCGCCAAAGGTGACTGTGATGTAGCAGCTGTGGCGGCAAAGTTTGGTGGGGGCGGCCACCGTAATGCCGCCGGTTTCCGCATGGGAGACCGAAGTATGCAACAGGTGCTTGATATTTTGCTGCCGGTACTTGAGCAGGTGCTTAACAGGTAGCTTATGGGTAAGCGAACGCCTGTTGTGGTTAACGGGCAGGAGTTGTCAGCCGGGGTCTTTCTAATAGATAAGCCCATGGGCATGAGCTCTTTTGCCGTGGTGAAAAAGGTGCGCTGGTTGCTGGGTATCAAAAAGGTCGGCCATGCCGGCACCCTGGATCCTTTTGCAACCGGGTTATTGATTGTCTGCGCAGGCCGACCGGCAACCCGCCATATTGACAGGTTCATGGCGGGTCGTAAGACCTACCAGGCTCTGTTGCAGCTTGGTGTTGAGACGGAGACCCAGGATCCGGAAGGAGCAGTGACGGCTAACCGGCCTGTGTTGGAATTGACCAGGCAGGGACTCAGCTCTTTACTGCAGGAGTTTACCGGGCCGCAGATGCAGGCCCCGCCGCCTTATTCAGCGGCAAAACACAAGGGAAAGCCTCTGTATCACTATGCACGCCAGGGCATAATGATACAAAAGGACCCCAAACCAATTGAGATCTACAGCCTGAAAGTCAATGGCTATGATCCTGATACGGCTCAGCTTGCGATTACGGTCTCCTGCAGTCGTGGTACCTATATCAGGGTGCTGGCTGCAGATATCGGCAATACACTGGGCTGTGGTGCCCATCTGGTGCAATTACGGCGTACTAACAGCGGCGGCTTTTCAGTGGTTGATGCCATCCCCGGTGGCCAGCTGTTTGCAGGGGATAATTGTCTTTCAACCCTTTTGGCCGGTATGATTACAGTTGAGCAGGCGCTTGAGAAGTGTTAAATCTTTTAGATATTAGATATTAGATATTAGATATTAGGTATAAGGTACCTCATTCCTTCGCTTTGCCTGGGAATGCATATGTGATTATTTATTGATAAAAAAATAGTTGCTGGTTTGTTTTGTGCTGATCAGTAACTGTTATAATTGTTCCCCGTATCACCCCTCTGATGCGGAATGAAGGGGCAATTTGTATCCAGACTCCGGAGAGGCTGAGGGCTTTTTTTAAAGGCTTTGCCGGTAGCAGAAGGACAACATTTTTGGAGGTGCATAATGGCACA
>JAUWLT010000087.1 GCA_030613515.1 Desulfobulbaceae bacterium | reverse complement strand
TGTTCAGGTTGCTCGGCAGCCTGGAGCAGATCACCACTTTTAAGTGGTGATAATGATGAGTCCTGGTAATTAGCCAGGCTGAGCAGAATGTTTTTTTTCCCTCCGGCAAGCTCAAGTATCCTGTTAACATCACCCACTGCTCGGCGGGAGGGATCCTGGTGAGTATAGAGTGGCGGACTGCGGAGACTTGCAAGATTGCCCTCAAGATTGCGATAGGCTCGTCGGCCCCATGTATCGTCTGGTTCAGTTGCTGATCCAAGTAGAAAAAGCAACCCGTCAAGATTTGCATCAAGCAGTGTGCAGAGAATATCGTTTTCGCGCAGTGCACCTGCCAGGCGGGCTATGCCGGCCGGTGGTTCGCAGGGTTTGGCAACAGGAGGATAAATGAGCAGCATGGACGGTCAGCTTAAATAGTTGCTGGTGATTTTACATCCAATGTATACACCAACCAGGCTACCGGCAAAGCTGATCATGTATCCAGTCATAAAGCCAAAACGGGCTCCCAGCCACCAGCCAATCCATCCAAAGAGGGTTATGCTGATGAGCAGTATTATTTTTTTCATACGTATTTCCTCTCCCGATTAGCTAAGTTTAACCCGCATTTCTCACAAAGGTCGTCGCGAAAAGTCGGTAAGTGCCGTGGATACAAGGCGCAGTCCAAAAAACACTCGCAGGCATACTGTTGGTATGTCGAGAATGTTTTTGGGGCTGCAACGCAGTAGACATAGTGCTTACCGGCTTTGCAGCAGATTCTTGTGAGAAATACGGGTTAACAGCCTGTTTCCAGTGACCACAGGAGAAAAATTATGAAACGACGTACTCTATTAAAAGGTGGTTTAGCCGCCCTGGCACTTGCCGGAGCCAATTATACCGGCTTGTCACTGCTGGGAAAATCAGGCTTTATTGATACAGCCCGGGCTGATGGTTTCACTGCACCTTTACCTATTCCTCCGTTACTGGAAGATCTGGGCAGCAGATCTGACAGCGCCCGTTTCATCATGAATGTCCAGCAGGGCAGCATGGATTTCTTTCCGGGTAAACCGACGGCAACCCTCGGATATAATGGCAACTTTTTAGGCCCGACCATCAGGGTCAGGAATGGACAGCGGTTCAGGATTAATGTCAATAACAACCTTACGCAGACCACAACCCTGCACTGGCATGGACTGCACGTTCCGGCCCAATGGGATGGCGGCCCCCGACAGCCAATCCCGGCAGGAACAACCTGGAAGCCTGTTTTTACTATCAGGCAGGAGGCAGCCACTCTCTGGTATCATCCCCATGCCATGGGACTTACCGGGGAACAGGTGTATCAGGGTTTGGCCGGATTTTTTTTGATTGAGGACGAGGTATCAGACAACCTCAATATTCCGAAGGCCTATGGTGTGGATGACATTCCGCTGGTCATACAGGATCGCAGGTTTTTCAGAAACAGCCAATTTGCCTATGCGCAGAACATGCATGACATTTTAAACGGTGTCATCGGCAACTATCTGCTGGTCAACGGAGCCATGCAGCCGAGCCTTTCGGTGCATGGTGGCCTGGTACGGTTGCGGCTGTTAAACGGCTCCAACTCTTCTATTTACAGGATAGGATTTAAAGACCACCGTACCTTCAAGGTGATAGCCTCTGACGGTGGATTTCTGGAACAGCCGGTTGCCATGAACTCGATCGTACTCTCTGCAGGAGAACGTGCCGAGGTTGTGGTTGATTTTGCCGATGTGGAAATGGGGAACCAGGTCAGCCTGATGGTCGAACAGATGAAGGGCAGTTTTTTTGAGGCCATGCGCTTTACGGTTGATAGAGCTGCTGAGACTGCTGTACAGCTTCCGAAAATCTTGCGCCCCCTGGATAAAATTCCAGAGTCTGAGGCCGACACCATTCGCAGGTTCACCATGGAGACTATGTCTATGGGCAGGGGGCGAATGGGTATGGGCATGATGGGCCGAAGGCTCACCATCAACGGTAAAAAAATGGACTTTAACCGAATTGACGAACAGGTCAAGTTAGGCTCGACCGAAATCTGGGAAATAACTAATCAAGGTGCCATGATGATGAGTATGCCTCATTCCATGCATCTGCACGATGTCCAGTTTCAGGTTTTTTCCAGGAATGGCCAGCCTCCGCCACTTCATGAACGGGGAAGAAAAGATACCGTGCTGATCATGCCCGGCGAGACCGTGCGGATCATCAGCCGCTTCCGGGATTATACAGGTGTCTACATGTACCATTGTCACCTGCTGGAACATGAGGATGACGGCATGATGGGGCAGTTTGAAGTAATAAGCTGAAATGCTTGGCCAGAGGTGAATAATGAGAACTCTTGACTCACAGATGAGATAATCATGTCCTGCACGTGGGGATACAGCTGGTTTTTCTGGTTGTTGTTGATTTTGGCGGTCACGGCGACTCTTGTTTTTCTGCTGAACCGGCCGCGAAAAAAACAGCAATTGAAATGCCCGGGCTGCAACAACCCGGTGCAGGAAGTTTACCTGCGTTGCCCGGATTGCGGCCGGAAATTGAAAAGCCACTGCCCCGGCTGCAGCCGCATCGTTGAAAGCAGCTGGCAATTTTGCCCGCACTGTAAGGAAGCGCTCCACTCCGGGACGTCTGAAGAACCAACAACAGCAGACATATCGTCCGCTTGAACCAAATAACAGATGGAGGTAGTACAATGAAAATGGGACTGAAAGCAACAGTTATCGCATCTATGCTGGCAGTCGGACTCATCGCCGGAAACGGAATTGCCCAGACTGAAACAGACACCACAACCCCACAACAACAGCAGATGCGCGGCTATATGATGGGTGGAGGTATGATGGGCCCAGGCATGATGTTCGGTGGTATGATGGGCAGAGGCATGATGGGAGGTCTGGGAGGCCAGGGCACCTGGGGCATGGGCTGCAACGGCATGATGGGCGGCATGATGATGAACCAGATGTCTCTCGGTCAGCAACAGGATTTCATGAACCAGACTACAGATCTGCGCAAACAGATGATGGAAAAACGTTTTGCCTACATGGAGGCCATGCGAAATTCAGACACAACCCCCCAGGATCTTGCCAAAATCGAAAAAGAAATGCTTGATCTGCGCTCTAAAATGATGGACAAGATGGGCACCATGCAAGGAAAGTAGGTCAACTTTTTGCAAACAACTATTCAATTGTTTATAGATTGACAAGTTGGTAGCGTAAACCAAAAGTGTGATTCACAGGCTCAATGGCTCCATGTTCATTGAGCCTGGCTTTTTCATACGTTTAGAGGTGGTTATATGATAAGAAATAATACTATCTTGCGGTCGGAAGAGATCAATCTGCAACGCCGCCGGTTCGTTAAAGGGATTGCCATGGGCGGCGCCCTGCTCGGTCTGGGGGTTTCCCCTGAACAACTCCTGGCTGCACCCACCTCGTCTTTTAACCAGCCAACTCTGCGAGGAAAACATTTCCGATTAACACTTGCTCCTCAAAAAGTCAACTTTACCGGCAAAAATCGTTTCGCCACAGCCGTAAACGGTACTGTCCCAGGGCCAATTCTCCGCTGGCAGGAAGGCGACCGAATCAGTCTGGATGTGACCAATATGCTGGCTGAGTCAAGCTCAATCCACTGGCATGGCATTATCCTGCCCACGGGGATGGATGGTGTACCGGATATCAGCTTTGGCGGCATCGATCCCGGTGGAACCTATCACTACGAGTTTGATGTCAGACAGAGTGGGACCTACTGGTATCACAGTCATTCAGGATTTCAGGAGCAAACGGGCCTGTACGGGGCCATTATCGTTGATCCGCTGGAACCGGAACCTTTTAGCTATGACCGTGAACACGTTGTCATGCTCTCAGACTGGTCTGATGAAAATCCTGCTGCAATCTATGCCAAGCTAAAAAAGATGAGCGGCTACTATAATTTTGCCGAACGGACCACCGGTGATCTTATACGTGATATTGAAAAAAAAGGACTGTCACAAACCTGGTCGGATCGCAGTATGTGGAATCGAATGCGTATGAGTGACCGGGATCTCTCCGATGTTACCGGCTATACCTATACCTACCTGATGAACGGACAGACTCCGGCCGGCGGCTGGACAGGCCTGTTTAAACGTGGTGAGCGAGTGCGGCTGCGTATTATCAACGGTTCGGCAATGAGCTTTTTCGATGTGCGTATCCCCGGACTGACCATGACCGTTGTTGCAGCAGACGGCCAGAATATCGAGCCGGTTTCCGTGGATGAGTTTCGGATCGGGGTGGCTGAAATTTATGATGTCATTGTAGAGCCGAAAGATGATCGTGCCTACTGTATTTTTGCCCAGGCCATTGACCGGACCGGATATGCCCGCGGCACCCTGACCCCTGATTTATCACTGACTGCAGAGGTCCCTGATTTTGATCCATACCCGATCCTGACACATGCGGACATGGGGATGGACATGGCATCCATGAGCGGTATCAATGATATGGCCGGCATGGATAACATGAACAGCATGAATGGAATGGCCGGCATGGAAGGTATGGATCATGCCGGCATGAATAACAGTTCTGCGAAAATGGTCATGCGAGGACCGGCAGGGATGGGCAGTGATATAAAAATAGTGCATGCAGAGACAGAAGTTGGTCCCCATGTCGACATGCGGGCCATGAGTCCGCAATACCGGCTGGATGACCCTGGAGTAGGGTTGCGCAATAATGGCCGCCGGGTACTCACCTATGCGGATCTGCGCAATCTGTATCCCACCCCGGATCCGCGCGATCCCCGGCGCGAAATACAGCTCCACCTGACCGGTAATATGGCCCGTTACATGTGGTCCATCAACGGAGTAAAATATGCTGATGCCGAACCTCTGCGCCTCAAATATGGTGAACGGCTGCGTATCACCTTTGTCAACGATACCATGATGAATCATCCCATGCATCTGCACGGCATGTGGAGTGACCTTGAAACCGGTGACGGCAAGCATATTCCGCGCAAGCACACGGTGATTGTCCAGCCGGGATCAAAAATAAGCTACCTGGTAACCGCGGATGCTATGGGCAGCTGGGCCTATCACTGCCACCTGCTCTATCACATGCTGGCAATGTTTCGTAAAGTTGTTGTGAGTTAACGAGGTTATGCTATGAAAAAATATGTACTTGCACTGTTGACGACCCTGCTGGTAACCGGAAGCGCCTATGGTGGCGGCATGATAGACGACCCGTTGCTGGCAATGGTGATGGTAAATCAGTTTGAACTTCGAGTCTCGGACGAAGATACCCCGCTGAACTGGGATGCCGAGGGGTGGCTGGGCAAGGATCTCAACAAACTCTGGATCAAGACCGATGGTGAGTACCTTGACGGTCAGTTTGAGGAAACGGAACTGCAGGCCCTGTACAGCCGGGCCATTGCCACCTACTGGGATGTGCAGATCGGTTGGCGGGGCGACTTGGAACCAACCCCGCAGCGTAACTGGCTTGCTCTTGGGATAAAGGGCCTGGCACCATATTTCTTTGATATTGATGCCGCTTTTTTTGTTGGAGAAAGCGGCCGCACTGCAGCCCGCCTGAAGGTTGATTATGAGTTCATGTTAACCCAGAAATTAATACTGGTGCCTGAAATTGAACTGAACCTGTACGGCAAGGATGATACTGCCATCGGCGTCGGCTCCGGGCTTGCAGATATTGAAGCAGGCTTGCGACTGCGTTATGAGATACGCCGAGAATTTGCACCCTACATCGGTGTAAACTGGATTCACCTCTATGGTGATACGGCAGACTATGCCCGTGAAGAAGGGGAGGATACTGACGATTTTCGGTTTGTTTTCGGCATTCGTGCCTGGTTTTAACTGATTTTTTATGTCATCTTTTCCAGAGCTTATATCACATTACTCAAACTCCAATACATCAGGAATTTTTTATTCCTGCATCAAAAAATCGTAACAGTACACCGGGTATGTAATATGCTGAATATACTCCAATCCAGTAAGACGTCCTCAGCAGAATGTCCGATTATGCAGGCCATTACCCGAGAGTAAGCATTCACAAACAACATAATATCTTATCAGCGCAATATTATTAATATAAATGAGGAACAGGTTAGATGGACAAAATGATTTGTTTTTGCCATAATCACACGGCAGGCGATCTGGAAAAGGATGTGCTTGAACATGGGCGCTCCACCATAATGGAGCAGATCATTGCCGAGTCAAAGGCCGGTAATTGCAACTGTGAAACAAATAACCCAAAAGGACGCTGATGTTTGGTTGATGTTCGCCAGGTGGTGAACGCAGCGTTGACAAAGGCTGGGAAAGCGAATCCTTCCGGATTGCAGACTTTGTAAAACAGGAAAAATAAGACAGGCCCTCATCGGTCTATTCTGGAAGAGAATGCAAATTTTTCACTTCTTTATAATTATACTACGCCGTTTGTCGGTGATACATCAATTTGTTTCCCGCTTGGGAGCGACCTGACAGCGAGGCAGCTCCACCAGGTCATTGAAGTGTTTGTAAACCGGAGGAGCTACCCATAATCAGTAGAGTAAACTGTGCCTGGTTTAGCCCGTAAATTTCACAAGGTTGATGAAAAAAGGCCGCAAATGTGTTAATAAAAGATGTAATTCCAATACATTATTAAATAACACAAAGGCGACCTTATGAAAACAGAGTGTACTGAAAAACGTTTCGAATTTCAACCCCTCGGCCGTAGAGAAATTGTAGCTGATTTCAACGGTGGTACCATCACATCGGATGGCGGTGGTCAGCTTCTTCGCGAAGTAGAGAAACGGACCAATATCCTTGGTCGTTTCGAAGGTCTCGCAGGCTCGCTATCTGCCAAGTGCGTTACGGATCACCGCAACCAGGATCTCATTGAGCACAGTGTGTTGGACCTGGTATCACAGCGAGTCTTTGCAATAGCTCTTGGTTATGAAGATCTCAATGATCATGATGAACTTGCCCGTGATCAATTTCTTGCTGCAATGGTAGGGAAAACAGACCCAACAGGAGATTATCGTTTGCTGAAACGAGACAAGGGCCATGCCCTTGCCGGCAAAAGCACATTGAACCGTCTGGAATTAACACCTGAGGACGCTGACGAGAAAAGTCGCTACAAAAAAATTGTTATGAATTCTGAAGCAATCGACATGCTTCTCATCGACACATTTATCGAGAGTTATCCTGAAGCCCCAGAGCAGATCATCCTTGACGTGGATGCACAACGGACATTCCTCTGCACGGTCAACAGGAAGAACGCTTTTTCCATGGGTACTACGACACGTATTGCTACCTGCCGCTTTATATTTTCTGTGGCAACGAGTTACTCTATGCCCGGCTGCGACCAGCCAATATCGATGGCGCAGCAGGGACGACAGACGAACTCAAACGGATAATTCCGCGTATCCGTGCATCATGGCCGGAGGTTAAAATCATCCTTCGTGGAGACTCTGGTTTTTGCAGAGAAGATCTCATGTCCTGGTGCGAAGATCCTGATAACAGGGTTGACTATCTCTTTGGTCTTGCAAAGAACAACCGCCTTATCCAGGAAATTGAAGACGAACTTGCTGAGGCCAAAATTATGTTTGAGTGCAGCGAGGAACCATCCCCCCGGTTCAAAGACTTTACATACCAAACCCTCAAATCATGGAGCATACCGCGTCGTGTCGTCGGTAAGGCAGAGCAGCTTGCCGGCCGAAGTAATCCCCGGTTTATTGTCTCTTCCCTGAGCAAAGAAGAGTATGACGCCAGGTCGTTGCATGAAGATGAGTACTGTGCCCGTGGCGACATGGAAAACAGAATCAAGGAGAAGCAGCTGATGCTGTTTGCAGATCGAACCAGTTCGGCAAAGATGAGAGCAAATCAGTTGCGACTCTATTTCTCATCCATAGCCTATCTTCTCATGCAGACATTGCGGCGTGTCGGGTTGAAGGGAACGGAAATGGCAAGGGCGCAGTGTGATACTATTCGCCTGAAGTAAATATCCACCGGTAAAACCGGTGGCTTTAAATTGTGAACCGCTCAAAGCGGTATGTTAAAAAGATTCACTGACCACCATTCGGTGGTCGCCTATTTAAATAATGACAGTTGTTCGACCCGATTATCTTCTTTTTCTTGTTCACGGATATACGTGCGGACAACAGCTTCATCGGTACCAACAGTTGAGACGAAATAACCTCGTGCCCAAAAACTCATTCCACCATAGTTCTTCTTTTGACCAAGGTACGTGCGAGCTATATGAATTGCACTCTTTCCCTTTATATAACCAACCACCTGTGCAACTGAGTACTTCGGTGGAATTGATATCAGCACATGGACATGGTCTTGATGGAGATGTCCTTCTAAAATCTTACTCTCCTTTTGACGAGCAAGATCGTGAAGCACCTCTCCAAGATGTGTCCGAAGCTCCCCGAAAAGAACTTTTCGACGACACTTCGGTATCCAAACTACATGGTACTTGCATTCCCATCTCGAGTGACTTAAGCTGTTTATGTTGTTCATTAAAGCCTCCTTCTCGTGACTTTGAGCGGTCCACGAGTCTGGAGGCTTCTTCATTTTGCAGGAACCGTCAAACTTTTATTGTCCCCCGGCAAAGCCGGGGGTTTACCTAAGAGAAATTATTTAAAATTGGTGCCCATATTAAAATAACCGTTCGCAAGATATGGGTGGCTTATACCAGTGGCTACCCTTATGCAGAGCTTTTCAGGGAAGTGTATAGAAATTTACAGCAGGTGCCGATCCGTACCTGAGCGGATACTATTCTACCTGGAGGCCAGGTTGTAGGATAAGAGTTGTCAAATTCACGTTAATAGTTACTATTAACTACGAGTAAGAAGAAAGTACTCCTCCTTTACGAGTGCTACGGCTATTTTACCTTGCTCAGGTTGGTGCGGCACGAGCCACTGTGATTTTATTGCTGTCAGATGCAACCAACAATAACACCTGTGAAATATGCGGGTTAGGCGTCTTGAGGGGCTGTTGAACTATTATCCTCACAAAATAACTAATGGTCATCTGGAGGGACTAAACAACAAAATCAAGACGATGAAACGGCAAGCATACGGTTTCAGGGACATGGAATATTTCAAACTTCGACTCTACGACTTGCATACTTCAAAGTACGCGTTTACCGGATGAACCGTAAAAATACCAGTTTAATTTTCATCACGGATTTTCATGGTGCAAATCACCCCTAACTGCAACATATTGAAATAATAGAATATGGTGATTTTTTAAACATAATGCCAATTTTTTATAACTACTTGATATTGCAAGATATTGTTTTAGGGTGCATTTTTACTATGAAAATCCGTGTTCATAATACTTCTCTCTTAAAAGCAGCCGTTTCAACGAAGGTGGAGTTGTAAATACGAATCCCTTAATATTATTAATAAATTACAAATTTCTAAATCGTTTTAAAAACGCCGGCGTAGCTCAGTCGGCTGTGTAAGCGATTGTTAAATTATTTCTCGAAAAAGACTTCATACAGGGATGTGTGCTTTTCTTTTTCCAATAGAAAGTTATCATCTTCTGGATAGTACTTTGCAAGTTCAGGTTCGGCACCTGCAAACTTTTTAATGGACTCTAACGAATCCCAAATTGTTACAAGAAGAAAATGTGCTATTGTATTTTCATTTCTACGTTGGAAATACAGTTTTAATAACCCATCAACAGAACCATAATCGGGTGCTGCTTTTTCAATCATAAACTTCTCATATTCGTCAGCCTTATCAATAGCAACTTTTCCGTGCCACAATCTCATAATTGCCAAAATATAGCCTCCCGTTTTTAAAATATAACAAGTTATTATACGGTTTCCGGATATC
>JAUWLT010000252.1 GCA_030613515.1 Desulfobulbaceae bacterium | reverse complement strand
TATTGAAACGGAGCAGGAGCTTGCAGTAACCATCGATGAACAGCAGGTGACCCGTACCCCGCTTCACTGTACAACACTTCCACAGGCCATACGGGTCAATATCGGTGAGGCCTTGCGGGAAAAAGAGAAACAAAAGCAAGCGCTCAAAGAAACGATCAAGACAGAGAACCTGCCCAAAGGTAAAGAGATATCCAAGGCGACTAAGAAAACAATTCCTTTTTTTGCCTATGCCTCGGAAGAGCGCTTTCGCGATCTGTTTACTGCCCTACGTTCGGATGCAAGAACAACTCCAGCCTACCTGGTTCTTATCCTGCTCAGTACCATGCTGGCCACCCTGGGGTTGTATCTCAACAGTGCCTCGGTGGGTAATAGGCGCCATGCTGCTGGCCCCGCTGATGGCCCCCATTGTCGCTCTTGCCATGGCTCTGCTCAGGCAGGATACGAAGATGGGAAGACGTTCAATAGGAACGATCGTTGTCGGTATCATCCTGGCTTTGTTTGCATCCGGCCTGATAAGCCTGCTCTTCCCGTACAAGCCCATAACTCCGGAAATGGTCGCCCGGCTTAACCCTTCGCTGCTCGATCTTGGAGTGGCACTTTTTGCAGGCATTGCCGGTGCCTATACCAAGTCATTTAAAGAAATTCTGCAGAGCCTGGCCGGTGTTGCCATTGCCGTGGCCCTGGTTCCACCGTTGGCTGTCGCCGGTATAGGTCTTGGCCGGGGAGATGTATATTTCTTTGCCCAGGCCTTTCTTCTGTTTTCCACCAACCTGATCGGCATCACCCTTGCTGCAACCTTTACCTTCAGGGCCCTGGGTTTTGCCGCCGTGGTCGGCAGCAAAAGGGGCCTGGCATTTGTGGCACTGATTATGCTCCTGATCTCCATTCCATTGTACATCTCGTACCAGCAGATTGTCGATACAACAATTTTTGAGCGAAACTGGCGCCAGGAACGGTTCCTGGTCAATGACAAATACCTTATCATACAGAAGGTCGATGTAGTCCACTACCGGAACAGGGAAGTTCTCACCATGGACATCCTGGCCCGGGAGCCGCTCAGCAGAAACGATCTGGCCCAGCTGAAACGAAAAGTCCAGACTAATTTTTCCAAAAAGCTGGTGATCCGGGCAAGAGTTTTTTATATCCCCTGATAAAGCGATGAGATACGCTATTTTCATTCGCCTGTTTTTTTTGGGCCTGACCCTGACGACCGGGTGTGACCGTCCTGAGGCCATAAAACCCAGCGGCATCACGATTAAGGTCGGTGTTATAGGACCTTTTCCGGCCCGGATCGTGCCCTGGGCGAAGACAGCCTCAGGGGAATACGAACCGTGATGCACATGCAGCCCTTTCTTGACAACGGTGATAGGGTTGAGCTGGTTATCGAGGACGATAAAAACGAGCCAAGATTAAGCGTAAACGCCCTGAAAAAGCTGACAACAAAAGACAAGGTCTCGGCCATCCTGCTCCTGTCGAGTAGTACGCCGGCCCTGGCAGTGAATGAACTTGCAGACAGCTACCAGGTACCTGTTCTTGTTCTCGTGGCCACCCACCCTGATATTGCCAAAGACAAAACTTTTGTCAGCCAGCTCATCTTTGACAATACCTTTCAGGGCAGTGTTGCCGCCCTGTTCGTTCGGGACGAACTGCTGATTGATACTGTTGCCGTCTTTAATAATCCTGAAAGCGCTTATTCCACCTCCCTGGCATACGAATTCATCCGTAAATTTGGAGCAATCGGCGGCGAAATCACAGCAAATATCAATGTCCCGGAAATGGGTGATGCGGATGACTTGAAAAATATCATGGAGATGCTGCAGAGAAAAAAAACGCAGCTTCTTTATCTCCCGATTGCAGTAACAGACTTTATCCGGATCTCCAAGGCCCTTAATGAAACGGACTGGGATCCTGAACGAGTAGGCCGCGATGGTCTTGATGCCGGTGTAATGCGAGGATACCCAGATGAAACGGTCTTGCTGGAAGGGATCTATGATATTGATCTGTATGCCGATGACATTCAGGGAACTCCTTTTGGTGAACAGGCAAAAAAGGCATATCGGCAACTCTTTGAAAAAACTCCCAACAGCTTTACAGCTATTGGTGCTGAGGGGTATGCAATTCTCCAGCACGCTTTGAACCGCTGTTCTCATCCCGATGATGGGCAATGTATTAACACCATGGTCCATAACACCGACAGCTTTGAAGGGCTTCTGGGCCGGATTTCCATCTTTGCTGACGGAAAGGTAGAGCGAACGCTAATAATCAACAGGGTCAGAAAAGGACAGACGCGATTTGTGGTGAAGGTGTATTAGCCGGTTGAGCAAGACGCCGGTTTATTTCACTTGTGTCGTTACCAGTTTGCCTGTGGTCGGATCCATGCAGCGGATTTCAGCGCTGACTTGGGAAGGCTTGACAGGGGCGGATAGTTTCAGCTGCACCGTTAGAGTCCCGGGGCGTACCTTACGCAGCAGCCAGCGAACCTCCCCTTTTTTTGCATTGTATTTTTTATAGGGTGGACTAGCCGCTGCCGGAGCTGTACCCGGCGGCAGATACTGGGTGATGATAAGACTGGCCGGGGCTGGTGACCCCACCTTGATCTCCAGGGTAAATTCCGTGGCTGTCCTGGAAAGGTAGCGACCGGAAACTATTCCCACAGCACGGGCCTGCACGGAAAAGCTCATGCAGACCAGCAGGGCAGCAAGCACTATTCCTGATGTTTTTATATAGTGTGTCTTTCTTCCATCCATGACTGTACCGGGTTATGGGAGTGTTTCAATGGTTTGACCTTTCTTGTTCCAACGGTAGCCCGAACCCATCCATATCTCTTCTATGTTGTCCAGGTCCAGTCCCAGCCCGGAAAGTCCTCCGAATTTTTCATAGACCTCCAGGATTTCATCATCGCTGATGATGAAATCACCATTGGTGTCGGCCCAGTGTACCGGCTCCAGGCGGATAGAGTCATCGCCGCTGATATCGGCATCCTGCTTCTGCCCCTTCCGAACGGCTATACTGCCGGAAAAGGTAAACTGCGTCCCGTAATCTCCTGCAGCCCGGGCCAGGTAGCCTGTCAACAGCTGTTCACCACCCTTTTTACGGATCCATTTCAGGGTATTGTCGGATTGTGATGTAGCGTCGGGAAAGGTCTTTAGAATCTCTACGCCGGCAGGAACGTTTTCATGCACCAGAATGGGCATTTCCCGACCGGTGTGTACTGAGATAATAACAGGAAAGCTAAGTCCTGGAGCGCAGGCTTTGGGCAGGGAACGGGTTGCTTCAATATGTATTTCTTCGGGTCCGGGCTGTTTTTTCCAGATCATAAGACCGATAACCACCGGTATCATGACGGCAAGGCCTATATTGAGGAACAGGTTGTACTTTTTCAGGGGGATCCCGACACGTGTGGCCGGGGAGGAGGGCGAGGAATCTTCCACTGGCTCTGCAGCGGCGTCCGGTTTTTCCAGGATTTCTTCCAGTTCAACCTCAAGGGCTGCTGCCAACCGCAGACCATTTTCCCGTTTAATGGTCGGATAACGCCGGTTTTCCCAGCGTGAGATGGTATCAGTGGTGACCTCCACCGCCGTGGCCACATACAGCTGGGTCAGTCCCCGGTCCTCACGCAGCTGCCGCACCTTTGTTCCGTCAATGCGGATCATGGGTA
>JAUWLT010000183.1 GCA_030613515.1 Desulfobulbaceae bacterium | reverse complement strand
TCAGCCGGTCAATTACCTGTCTGCTTTTCCCTTCCAGGATGAGCAGGATTTCTTCCACCATTGCCCGGTAGGTGGCCTGGTCAACCAGCCCGGCACAGGGAGCCAGACAGCGCTTCATCTGATAGTTGAGACAGGGGCGGTCGCGATCACGCACGGTTTTGCAGCGACGCAGAGGAAACATGGAGTAAAGCAGCTTGAGTGATGCGCGCATGGCCGAGGTAGACGAGTAGGGGCCGAAATAGCGGTTACCGTCGCGCAGCCGTCTGCGGGTTACCAGCAAGCGCGGCCATTGTTCCCTGGTTGTTACCTTGATCAGCGGATAATTTTTGTCATCGCGCAGGATGACATTATAGCGGGGTCGGTGTTTTTTTATCAGCGAGGCCTCAAGGATCAGGGCCTCTTTTTCAGTGGTGGTGAGGATGGTCTCCACCCGCCGGACATGGGAGAGCATGACCGCGGTCTTGGAGTGGGCAGAGCCGGAATAGTGGGCATATTGGGCCAACCGTTTGCGCAAGTTTCGAGCCTTGCCCACATACAGGACCTCTTTTCTGCCCAGCATCTGGTATACACCCGGACCATGGCTGACGGTTTTCAAAACCTCGGAAGATAACGGGGTTCGGGTTTTGTCCTCTAGTTTACCCTTGTCCATCAACCCTATACCTTAAACCGTACACCGTACACCATTATTGATAGAACGCAGCCTGAAACAGCTTACGGGTATATTCATGGGCAGGTTCTGCAAAGATGCGATCAGCAGGTCCGGATTCAATGATCTTGCCCCGCCGCATTACTGCCAGTTCATCGGCCAGGGAGCGGATGACACGGAGATCGTGGGTAATGAAGATATAGGTCATGCCGTGTCGCTCCTGCAGCCGTTTGAGCAACTTGATGATCTGGGCCTGGATAGTGGTGTCCAGGGCCGAGGTGGGTTCATCCAGAATCAGCAATTTTGGCTTTAAGATAATTGCCCGGGCAATGGCTATACGCTGGCGCTGGCCGCCTGAGAATTCATGGGGAAAGCGACCGACCATATCAGGATCAAGTTCCACCTCTTCCAGGGCTTGTTGAACTAGGGACTGGAGCTCTGCACGGGTTCGAGCAAGTTTATGCACCTGCAGCCCTTCAGCAATGATCTGCTCAACTGTCAGCCGTGGAGAGAGCGACGAGAAGGGGTCCTGGAACACGATCTGCAGCTCCCGGCGCAGGGGACGCATCTGCCGGTTGCTCAGCTCCGAGAGCAGGATTTTTTTGTTTTTATCATAAAAATGGATGGATCCCCTGAATGTATTGAGCTTGAGCAGGCACATGGCAAGGGTACTCTTGCCGGATCCTGATTCACCGACAATCCCTAAGGTCGTTCCCTGGCGGATGGAGATATCAACATTGTCCACTGCCTTGACCACGGTTTTTTTTCGCTTAAAAAAACCATCCCAGGATGTTTTCAGGATAAACTCACAGTTGATACCCTTCATGTCTACCAACAGCTTGCCGCCTGTAGACGGAGTATGGCTGGAATGGGGTATGGCACTCAGAAGGTGGCGGGTGTAGTCCTCACGGGGTGCAGCGAACAGGGCCTCGGTGCTGTTTTGTTCCACGATTTTCCCCTGGTACATGATGGAAACCGTATCTGCAGCCTTTTGGACCATGGGCAGATCATGGGTGATGAGCAGGACCGTCATGTTAAATTCTTGCTGGATATCCTTGATCAGTTCAAGTATCTGGGCCTGGATGGTCACATCCAGGGCTGTGGTGGGCTCATCTGCAATGAGCAGGCTGGGACGGCAAGCCAGGGCCATGGCGATCATCACTCGTTGCCGCTGGCCGCCGGACAACTGGTACGGGTAGGAGTTGACCCGGTACTCGGGATCTTTGATTCCTGTACGTTTGAGCAGGACAATGGCACGTTTTCCGGCCTCTTCTCTGGACATGTTTTGGTGCAGCATTAACGGCTCAATCAGCTGGCTGCCGATGGTATACACCGGATTCATGGAGGTCATGGGTTCCTGAAAGATCATGGCAATGTCATTGCCGCGGATAGCCCGGACCTCTTTTTTACCTAACTGCAGTATGTCCTTGTTATTAAAAAAAATTTGGCCGCTGGTACGCACTGTGGCAACATCCTCCAGCAGCCTGAGAATGGCCATGGCTGTCACGGATTTACCGGAGCCGGATTCGCCCACCAGGGCATGGGTCTTCCCCTGTTCAATGGTCAGGTTGATATTATGCAGTACCTGCGTGTCACCGCCGATCTCCTGGTCCGAGCAGAAGGTAAGCGAGAAGTTATCTATTTTCAGCAGTTCGTCCATGTCCGGAATGTACCCCATGGCGCTGTAGAGGGCAACATGGAATAGGGACAGTGTTACCTGCAAACACGTGATGGAATGCCTTGGAAGGATAACACCATTTCACTCTACCGGAATCATGCCCTGTCTGAGCAGTTCCACAGTGAGTTTACAACCGACCTCGATCTTGAACGGTTGCCCAGCGGCAAGTTTGCAACCAAAGCTCTTGTCATGGTTCTGTGGGACTTTGCCTATTGAGTTTCCCGGCAAAAAATATGATATGCGTAAAGCCGGCAGCATAGCAAGAAGATGGCTGAATGCCATGAGCCATGGGAAGGGTGATCAAGATACCGCCACGGATATCGCCAACATTGTTTCTTTGTTTTCCAAGGCGGGCCAGGCATTACAGGGGAGCTATATGCCGCAAGAAGGATTAGCCCTTATTTCGGTAAGTTAGCTTGCCAAATGGCACCCACATATCCACGCCGTTGTTGACGTCGTGCTGTTTCGCAAAAACGGTGTTTTCCATGTCATTCCTGGAACCGGTAAAATCCCTCTTGCCGAATTGCTTCGGGCAAAGGTGCCGGCCATGCTCAAGAAAGCAAGACTTTCCGTCGATTCTGCAATAAAACATTGACTTCCAAGATCCTGTTTTGTAATAATTATTACGTTATTTAAGAGCTTGAGGCTATTTGTTGGTTCTGAAGTGGATTAACAGGGTCGCTCCATGAATGATTTGATGGTGGACGGAATAGTCGCCCAAGGCGGCGCAAAAATGGGCTCAATCATCCGATTCGCCACCTCCCTATGCCTCTTGGTCGTTTGGTCTGAAAAGCGATTACTTATCACTTCACCATCGCCTTACCCGCGAATCCGCCGAGATTCAAGCTGAGCTTCTGAAAATGGTTCGCGAGTCTATTGCTCCTGTCGTTTGTCGTAAAGAGGCCTCTCTGGTGGCCCTGGCTACCGAAGATCAGTTCAGGGGAGATTCTTTGTGGTACAAATACGTTACCGCCAATAGCAAAGAGTACACTATGCTGTCAACTATCTATGATCCTGCAATTCCTACTGAGATTACCGATGTCTTGCGGGATATGGGGTATGTGAAGAAGTAAGCGATATGATGTTTGCGCAGCTAACGTCCTGGTAGCTGCGTTTTTGTTTAAGCAAAAACGAACAGGACGAAATATTCTCGACTCCGGTCATGGGAACTGTTTATGAAGATTCATGAATACCAGGCAAAAGCACTCTTTCGTAAATGTCATGTAGCAACTCCTGAAGGAGGAGTGAGTGATTCAGTAGAGGGAGTACAAAAAATTGCAGTAAAACTGGGACTTCCGGTTGCAATAAAGGCTCAGATTCATGCAGGTGGGCGAGGAAAAGGTGGTGGCGTAAAGCTGGCCGGAACAGATGAAGAGGTATCGGCAGCAGCAGATGCCATTCTTGGCATGACCCTGGTCACTAGACAGACCGGCCCTGAAGGGAGAATTGTACGAAAAGTCCTGGTTGAAAAAGGGGTTGCCATTCAAAAAGAGCTGTACCTCTCAATAATTCCTGATCGGGAGACCGCCTGTATAACTATCGTGGCCAGTCAGGATGGTGGGATGGATATTGAGGAGGTTGCCGAAAAGTCACCTGAGAGAATCATAAAAGTTCCGATAAATCCAGTGACCGGAATTCAGGGATATCATGTGCGACAGGTGATGTTCGGTATTGAATTGGAAAAACCATTAATGAAGGAATTTTCAGGAATCCTCAGAAATCTCTATGCCCTCTTTGTAGATTATGACTGTTCGATGGTGGAAATCAATCCTCTGATTGTCACTGATGACAATGCGATTTTGGCCCTGGATGCAAAGATGGATATCGACTCCAATGCACTGTTCAGGCATCCTGATATCCTTGAAATGCATGATCCCAATGAAGACGATCCAATAGAAGCCGAAGCTGCTACATATGGTCTCAACTACATCAATCTGGATGGTAATGTCGGAAACATGGTGAATGGAGCCGGACTGGCCATGGCTACAATGGACATCATTAAGCAGGCTGGTGCAGAACCGGCAAATTTTCTTGATGTCGGTGGTGGTGCCAATGCAGAAATGGTTGAAAACGGTTTTCGTCTTATCCTCAGTGATTCCAAAGTAAAAGGTATTCTAATAAATATTTTCGGCGGCATTCTCAGATGTGATGTTTTGGCTCAAGGTGTTGTTCAGGCGGCCACCAAGGTGAAACTGTCGGTTCCGGTGGTGGTTCGGATGGAGGGAACAAATGTCGAGCAAGGAAGAAAGATCTTGGCCGAATCCGGCCTGGAATTGATTAATGCAACTGATCTCGCAGATGCTGCAAACAAAGTTGCTGGAATCGTAGCGTAGACCGGGGGTTAGTTTGGGGCATGTGAAACCACATAGTTTTCGACCCCATAATCGGTAATACGTCTATCCATTAATAAAATTCGTGAACAATTAATTTTCAGGATAAAGATGAGCATCCTAGTCAATTCTCAAACGCGTGTCCTGGTTCAGGGTATTACTGGCAAAGAAGGACAGTTTCACACTCAGCAATGTATGCAATACGGGACCCAGGTTGTTGCCGGTGTTACTCCGGGGAAAGGCGGCCAATTTATGGATGATGTGCCAGTCTTTAATACTGTCAGAGAGGCAAAAGAGAAAACAGGTGCCAATGCGTCCATGATCCTGGTTCCACCCCCTTTTGCTGCAGATGCTATTCTTGAAGCTATAGATGCAGGCGTTGAGTTGGTTGGCTGTATTACTGAGGGAATTCCAGTACTGGATATGCTCACAGTCAAGAATTACCTGGCAATGAAAAATACTCGCCTGATCGGGCCCAATTGCCCGGGTATCATTACTCCTGGCGAGTGTAAAATCGGCATCATGCCCGGACCCATTCACACTCCAGGTGGTCCGGTAGGAGTTGTGTCCCG
>JAUWLT010000169.1 GCA_030613515.1 Desulfobulbaceae bacterium | reverse complement strand
CCGCAGCCCTATGGGATTAACTTTCTGACCCAAGGTATTCCTCCGTTCCCTCTACAGTAGATCTCAAAGACTAAAGAGCAGGCCCTTTCAGGCCTCGTCAACAACCACGGTAATGTGGCTGGTCCGTTTCAATATCCTGGTGGCCCGGCCCATTGCACGGGGACGGAACCTTTTCAGCATCGGTCCGCCATTAATCTGGATTTCCTTCACATACAGGGTGTCCACATCAATGGTTTCTGTCTGTTCAGCATTGGCAACTGCGGATTCCAGTACTTTACGCAGGATACGTGCCGCTTTCTTAGGCATGAACCTGAGGGTGGTGATCGCAGTTTCCACATCTTGACCCCGGACGACATCGGCTACCAGCCGAGCCTTCTGGGGAGATATTCGAATATATTTAGCGACGGCTTGTGTTTCCATCGTATTACTCCTGATCGAGTTCTGTTATCATTCCGACACTGCCACTGAAGCGCGACTACCTCTTCTATCTGATGTATGGCCATAGTAGGTCCTGGTGGGTGAGAACTCACCCATTTTATGACCAACCATGTTCTCCGTCACGTAGACAGGAATAAACTTTTTGCCGTTATGAACGGCAAAGGTCAAGCCTACCATCTCCGGAGTGATGTCGGAGCGACGAGACCAAGTCTTTATCACCTTACGCGATCCTGATTCCTGTGCCTGTTCCACCTTTTTCATGAGGTGATCATCAACAAAGGGACCCTTTTTAATTGAACGAGACATATCGATATTCTCCTGATTTTAACCCATCAGCGGGTTTGTGACTATATGCTATCACGACCTTAAAACTGGTAATCGGTCACTGGTGCCGTAGATTTGTGTTAACGCCCTTGTTCGCTATAGCCCGCTATGCGAACAAGGGCGTTAGTGCAAAGATGCGGTGCCCGTGATCGATTACTCCTGATTTACTTACGCTTGGTAACTATATCACGATCAGAGGCCTTACGCTTCCGAGTCTTAAATCCCTTGGTCGGTACGCCCCACGGAGTACAGGGATGTCGTCCACCCGAACTTTTTCCTTCACCACCACCCATGGGATGATCAACGGGATTCATGGCAACACCGCGTACGGATGGCCTGCGACCCTTCCAGCGGGAACGACCAGCCTTGCCGAGTTTCTGGCTGCCGTGTTCGGAGTTACCCACCGCGCCGATAGATGCCCGACATAGACTGCTGAATTTGCGAACTTCGCCCGAAGGCAGTTTGACCAGCACATATTTTCCTTCTTTGGCCATGAGCTGAGCTGCTGCTCCTGCCGAACGGACCATCTGCGCTCCCTTGCCGATCTTCATCTCAACATTATGGATAATGGTACCCAGGGGAATGTTGGCCATGGGCATGCAGTTACCGGGCTTGATATCAACATCCGCCCCCGATACAACCGTATCACCCACGATGACCCCTGCAGGTGCGAGAATGTATGCCTTTTCTCCATCAGTGTATGTCAACAGGGCCAAGTTGGCGGAACGGTTAGGATCATACTCAATGGCGACAACTTTAGCAGGTACTCCGGCCTTGTTGCGCTTCCAGTCAATGATGCGGTACTTTCGTTTATGTCCACCGCCCCGGTGCCGTGACGTAATACGTCCGTAGGAGTTACGTCCCCCTGTTTTTTTCAGGGGCCTGAGCAAACTTTTTTCCGGCGCCTTATCTGAGAGATCGGGCTGCAGGATCGAAATATGATGCCTTTTGCCCGGTGATGTCGGTTTATGGGTTTTAATTGCCATTATTCTTTCCGTTATCTAAAACTTTACACTCTTGTTCATCTCTGTATGCAAAGGGAGTATCAACTCGATGGACGACTTACAGCTCGTCAAGAAAATTAATCTCTCCTTCAGACAAGGTGATATAAGCCTTTTTCCAGTCACTGGTATGTCCGAGGGATTTCACTCCCATCCTCTTCTGCTTGCCATGAACAGACACGGTTTTCACTGCAGACACTTTAACATTAAACAGATTTTCTACAGCCTGCCTAATCTCAATCTTATTGGCCCGGGGATCAACCTTGAACACGACTGTTCCCTGCAGCTCCTGAAGAAGGTTGGACTTCTCGGTCAGGCATGGCCCTTTGATTATATTGTGAAGCTCTTTCATACCATCAGCCTCGCTTCCAGTTGTTCCAGGCTTGACTGCATGAGCATCAGCTTGGGATATTTCAAAATATCGTACACATTAAGCCCTGCAACAGGCAGGACTTTGTAGCCGACTGCATTACGGGCGGAAAGTCGTATGTTTTCATTATCCGTATCAGCAACGACCAGGCAGTTATCAAAGTCAAATTTCCTCATCACCCCGACAAACTCTTTGGTCTTGGGGGCCTCCATGTTGAACTGGTCAACAATAACAAGGTTGCCTTCATTCATACGGGCAGACAAGGCCATACGCAGGGCAAGACGGCGAACTTTCTTGGGAAGCTTATAGCTGTAATCCCGAGGTCTGGGCCCAAAGGTTACACCACCACCCCGCCAAATTGGTGAGTTATTTGTACCAGCCCTCGCTCGACCGGTACCCTTCTGCCGCCAGGGTTTAGCACCACCACCACGGACCTCGCCACGAGTCTTAGTCGATGCATTACCTCCGCGTCGGTTGGCCCGCTGCATGCAGACAACATCGTGCAGGATTCCAGGCTTTACTTCAACAGCGAACAGCTCATCATTCACTTCTATTTCTGCGACCTTCTCAGCCGAGGTATTGACAACATCACAAACTGCCATGAGTTTCTCCTTGCAAGCAGCTTAAGACGCTAACGCCTTAGTATAAATGCTGATTAGACCGTCCTTTGCGCCGGGAACCGCACCCTGTACCAGCAGGATGTTGTCCTCTTCACGAATATCAACGATAGTCAGATTCTTCAATGTTTTCAAATCCATACCCATACGTCCAGGCATTTTCTTCCCCTTGACTACACGGCCAGGATAGGCGCTGCAGCCAATGGATCCGGGTGCACGATGAAATCCGGATCCATGGGATGCCTTACCGCCACCAAAACCATAGCGCTTCACGACACCCTGAAATCCGCGACCTTTACTGCGGCCGGAGACATCAACCTTATCACCAATTTTTAGTACTTCTCCAACCGTAATCTGCTGGCCCAGTTCGTAGGAATCAGGATCCTCTACCCGAAACTCGCGTACATGGTAGTAACCCGTACCACCTGAACGTTTAAAATGACCTGCCTCAGGTTTGTTGAGCCTGGACTGTTTCTTTTCAAGAAAACCCACCTGGATGGCATTGTAGCCTTCCTTATCGACAGTTTTCTTCTGCAATACAGTACAGGGGCCCGCTTCAATTACGGTGACTGGAATTGAACGCCCGAGTTCATTATAAACACGGGTCATTCCTACTTTCCGCCCCAGTATTCCATTTCTATTCGGCATTTCTCTACCTGTAAGCTAACTCTTCTCTAATCGGTTATCCAACCCGCAGATCCTTTCCTGCACTGCAAGGGGAAGGTCAGGGAAGCTTGATCTCAACATCCACACCGGCAGACAGTTCAAGCTTCATAAGCGAATCAATGGTCTGCTGTGTCGGCTCCATAATATCAAGCAGCCGGCGATGGGTTCGCATTTCAAACTGCTCGCGGGATTTCTTATCAACATGGGGCGATCGCAGCACAGTGTACTTGTTAATGGTGGTCGGCAGCGGGATAGGACCCGCCACAGTAGCACCTGTACGCCGTGCAGTCTCGACTATCTCACGTGTTGATTGATCTAGCAGTTTATGGTCATACCCTTTCAACCTGATACGGATCTTATCTGTCGGGATCATTATTTTCCTCTTACTCGATGATTTCGCTGATCACACCGGCGCCGACGGTGCGGCCACCTTCACGGATTGCAAAACGAAGTCCTTCTTCCATGGCAATCGGGGTAATCAACTCACCAATGATATGGATATTGTCACCAGGCATTACCATCTCTACACCCTCCTCTAAGGTACAGACGCCGGTAACATCCGTGGTACGAAAATAAAACTGAGGACGATAGCCGTTAAAAAACGGGGTGTGACGTCCACCCTCTTCCTTAGTCAGGATATACGCCTCTGCCCGGAACTTCTTATGCGGAGTGATCGAACCCGGGGCGGCAAGTACCTGACCGCGGACAACCTCATCTCGCTTGGTGCCGCGCAGAAGGGCGCCGATGTTGTCACCAGCCTGACCCTCGTCAAGAAGCTTACGGAACATCTCAACCCCGGTAATCGTGGTCTTCTGGGTATCACGGATGCCGACAATCTCAACCTCGTCGCCGACGTGAATAACACCACGATCAACACGACCGGTGGCAACCGTACCACGACCGGAAATAGAGAACACATCCTCTACCGGCATCAGGAACGGTTTATCAACATCTCGCTTCGGTTCAGGTACAAAGGTGTCAATGGCTTCCATCAGTTCCCAGATGCACTTGGTCTTCTCTTCATCATCGGGATTCTCAAGGGCCAGCAGGGCGGAACCCTGGATGATCGGAGTATCGTCACCGGGAAAGTCATACTTGTCAAGCAGCTCGCGCAGCTCCATCTCCACCAGCTCGATCAGCTCTTCATCGTCAACCATGTCGCATTTGTTCAGAAAAACGACCATGGCAGGAACACCTACCTGGCGGGCAAGAAGGATATGCTCACGGGTCTGGGGCATGGGGCCGTCATCGGCTCCAACAACCAGGATAGCACCGTCCATCTGGGCGGCACCGGTGATCATGTTCTTGATGTAGTCAGCATGGCCGGGACAGTCAACATGCGCGTAATGACGTTTGTCTGTCTCATACTCGACATGAGCCGTTGCAATGGTAATGCCACGCTCCTTTTCTTCAGGCGCCTTGTCGATATCGCTGAAGTCAATGAATTCCGCCTGGCCCTTGATTGACAGTACACGAGTAATTGCCGCCGTCAGGGTAGTTTTACCGTGATCAATGTGACCAATGGTACCAACATTAACATGCGGCTTCGTCCGCTCAAATTTTTCCTTTGCCATTGCTGTTTCTCCTCAGACAAAAGTTCAACTGGCCAGCCGATCGTAATAGAGATAACCGACTGTTACCTGGAGCCCACGACCGGACTTGAACCGGTGACTTCCTCCTTACCAAGGAGGTACTCTACCACTGAGTTACGTGGGCACTGCTTACATACTCACTAATACAACGCTCCTTTATCATCTGCAACTCATGGAGCGGGAAACGAGACTCGAACCCGCAACCCTCAGCTTGGAAGGCTGATGCTCTACCAATTGAGCTATTCCCGCCCAAGTTCAATCAGATAACAATGGAGCAAACACTCACGCTAAAGCGTGATATCTGCTCTGAAATATATGGTGGAGGGGGGAGGATTTGAACCTCCGAAGGCTTCGCCGACAGATTTACAGTCTGTTCCCTTTGACCACTCGGGAACCCCTCCATTTCAGATGACAGATGACAGATTACAGATGACAGAATTTATTCTACAGTTCTGTCTGTCTTCTGTCCTCTGTCATCCGGCTTCTGATACTTGGAGCTGGCGATGGGACTTGAACCCGCAACCCCCTGATTACAAATCAGGTGCTCTGCCAATTGAGCTACGCCAGCATGAACCTGAAAAATATATCCGTAAATCAGAAAAAATCAACTCTTTTTTCATTCAAACAGTAATAAAAAAAGCCGGAGG
>JAUWLT010000178.1 GCA_030613515.1 Desulfobulbaceae bacterium | reverse complement strand
TCACCGAAGTATCAATAAGACCTGCCCGATCCAGTTCGCCAAGAATCCCTAGGATGCCTCCGGCCCGGTTCACGTCTTCCACATGGTACGGTGAGGAAGGTGCCACCTTGCACAGATTGGGCACCTTGCGTGACAATGCGTCGATATCCTGCATGGTGAAATCTACTCCAGCCTCATGGGCAATGGCAAGGATGTGCAGTACCGTGTTAGTGGAGCCGCCCATGGCAATATCCAGGGTCATGGCGTTCATAAACGATTTCCTGCTGGCAATGGAGCGCGGCAGCACGGAAGCGTCTTCATTGCCATACCAGGACTTGCACATGGCAACAATGCGCTGTCCAGCCTGTTCAAACAGGTCCAGCCGGTTTTTATGTGTGGCCACCACAGTGCCGTTGCCGGGCAAAGCCAACCCCAGGGCCTCGTTTAAACAGTTCATGGAGTTGGCTGTAAACATGCCGGAACAGGAGCCGCAGGTGGGACAGGCAGCCCGCTCAATTTCGGCGATCTCATCATCAGTTACCGACTCGTCCACTGCCAGCACCATGGCATCAACCAGGTCATAGCCCCGCTCCTTCCCCTTGATCCGCCCGGCCTCCATGGGACCGCCGGAGACAAAGATGGCAGGGATATTGAGCCGCATGGCAGCCATCAGCATCCCGGGTGTGATCTTATCGCAGTTGGAGATACAGACCATGGCATCAACTTTGTGCGCATTGCACATATACTCCACCGAGTCGGCAATCAACTCCCGCGACGGTAGGGAATAGAGCATACCGTCATGGCCCATGGCTATGCCGTCGTCAATGGCAATGGTGTTGAACTCGGCTGCAAAACAGCCCTGTTTTTCAATGAGATTCTTCACCTGCTGGCCGATCTCATGCAGGTGCACATGTCCCGGCACCATCTGGGTAAATGAGTTGACCACAGCAATGATTGGTTTGCCGATCTGCTCATCAATCATGCCGTTGGCCCGCCACAGGGAGCGGGCTCCCGCCATTCTTCTGCCCTGGGTCGTCTCGTCACTGCGAAGAGGAATTGTCACGATAGTATCTCCTGAAAGCACGGGTTAACACATTTTTTTCTTGTAATTTTTCACTGGTTGGCGATAGTACTTAAATAACAGTCTTTGTCAATTTTATCACGGTAATCTATTATGAAACAGCCGGAAATCAATTACTGGATCCGCTCCATGCTGGCCAGGCATGAACGGGTATCTGATCTTAATATCACGGTGGGCAAGACCCTGCAGGTGGAAAGTGACGGTGTTCTTGTGCCGGTGGATGTCGAACCACAGGTGACCGAGCTCACGCCCTTCCAGACCGAAGTGTTTGCCCTCAACCTGATCGGGGGCAACCGTCGTCTGCTCAAAGATCTGGTCACCAGGGGATCCTGTGACCTCTCCTACTCCCCGGATGAGAAAGTTCGGTTTCGTGTCAACATTTTTACCCAGAAAGGGTGTTTTACAACGGTTCTGAGAAAGCTGGAAACCACGATTCCCACCATTGCCGGTTTTCAGTTTCCGCCATCATTTGAAAAAATGGCCAAAGAGGTTAATGGTCTTGTCCTGTTTACCGGAGCCACCGGTACCGGTAAGACGACTTCCATGGCAGCCATCCTCAACCGGATCAACGAGGAACGGGCCATCCATATCGTCACCCTGGAAGATCCCGTCGAGTACATACATCCCCATAAGAAGGCCACCTTTAATCAGCGGGAAATGGGTGATGACTTTGATACTTTTGCAGGGGGCTTAAGGGCAGCCCTGCGCCAGGCGCCTAAGGTCATCCTGGTCGGTGAGATTCGTGACCGGGAAACCCTGGAGATAGCCCTGACCGCTGCAGAAACCGGGCACGTGGTTTTCTCCACTCTGCATACCATTGACACGGGCCAGACCCTCAACCGTATTCTGGGCATGTTTGACCAGGGTGAGCAGGTCCAGATCAGGAACCGGCTGGCGGATACCATCCGCTGGGTTGTAAGTCAGCGACTTCTGCCCCGTATCGGCGGCGGTCGGGTGGCGGCCTTGGAAATCCTCTGTACCAGCCTGCGGATCACAGACCTGTTGATCAACGGTGAGACGGAAGAAAAAACCTTTTACAATGTTCTCAAAGAAGGTTTTACCCATAATATGCGGACCTTTGACCAGCACCTGCTGGAACTCTATGAGCAGGGGATGATCACCGAGGAGTCTGCCATAACCTATTCCTCGCACCGTAGCGAGATCAAACGGGGTATGGATACTATCAAATCGGCCCGTGGCGACCGTACATCTGATATTGACGGCCTGCATATGCAGGAGGAAGAAAAGGATCAGTACGGTGGCTGGTCCTGATGTATCTCTACCAGCAGTAAAAATCCGGGCCCCACTGTGGCCACCGGATGCGTGCAGTCATACCTACAAGATAGAAAGATGTAAGCCATTTAGGGCACCCCTGAGAACTTACAACTTTGAGGTATGAAAAACGGCATAGTTATGAACCCCCGTGATCGGTTACAGAAAGACATTACCTCGGAGAAAGAAATGATCAGTTCTTGTCCCCATTGCCGGCTTGCTCTCAAGTTTAATGAGGCTCAACTTACAAAACTTCAACAGGCTCTTAACGCCTTGGAAGCCGGCAAACGGTTGACCATCAAGTGCCCGCAATGCAAAAAGGCAATACGACTTGATGCCGGCGGAACAGCAGAATCCACCTCAACCGGTGCAATAACCCCGCCGCCACCACCTAATCTGGACTGGCTGAAAGCAGGCCGGCTGGAAGAGGAAGAAAAGGTTGCAGATGTTCCTATGGCTCTAATTCTACACCCTGACCCGGAAGCCATGGAAAAGGTGAAGAGTGCCATGGAGTCTGTGGGCTACCGCGTATTGACAGCAGATTCTGTGGAAGAGGCTATAGAACAGATGCGTTTTTTCAGCTTTGCCTGCGTCGTTTTTCATGCTGATTTTGAACCGGGCGGCCTGGACAACTCCACCTTCCACAACTATATGCGGAAGATGGCCATGGAGCGCCGTCGCTATATCTTTTACATCCTCTTTGGCTCGAAGTTTCACAGCCTGTACGACCTGGAGGCACTTGCCTATAGTGCCAATCTGGTGGTTTCGGAACAAGATCTTAAACATTTTGATATGATTCTGCGCAAGGCCATTCCCGCCTATGAGGAGTTATTCGGCCCCATTCTGGAAGGACTTAATGCTTACGGGAAGCGGTAATAAGTGCCTGTAAGGGAATATCTTGACCGATTTTGCGTTTAGATTTGGGCCAGGTTTGGATGCAGCGACTGAGTAGGTAAGCGCAGAGTCCGAAACCGCAGGCGTAGTAGGTGATACCGCTTCGCTGTTACGTTGAGGATTTCGGAGTCTGCGCTTACCTGCGATTGAGCTGCTTTTAAAGATGGTCCGAAGAAAAGATGCAATATTGGCCGGATTATTTTTTTCAGGCCTTAAGGAGATAGGTAAAAGGAAAAGGGTAGGGGAAATCGTTAGTATTTAATTACAAAAAAAATACCGTTTTTCAACAGGAAACAGTTGTTTTTCACAGATATCTCTGGTAATAAACCTTTTTTACACCGTTGCCCAAAGGGGGTAATGGGCAAGATAAATTCTACTATATTGACGATCGGCAGGGGCCGGTTAACAGAGGAACAACAAACCCATGACTGACAATGGAACTCAGCCCGCAGTAGCGGCAGAAGAAAATGGCATGGAAGAGATGAGCTTTGCTGAACTCTTCGAGCAGGAAGACAACAACACGGTAATCAATGTTGGAGAGGTTGCGATCGGAACGGTTGTAGACAGAAACGCCGATGCACTCCTTATCGATGTCGGAGACAAAGCGGAGAGCTATATCGCCATAGGTGAATTCCGCAATGAAGAACAGGAACGTGCAATTGAGATAGGCGACCAGTTTGAAGTCTTCATAGAAAAAAGAAAAGAGGAAGGCGGGCTCCTGCTTTCCCGCGAAAAGGCCATTGCCATTAAAGTCTGGGAACAGATAGCCAAGATCCAGGAAGAGGACGGCACTATTGAAGGCCGTCTCGACAACCGGGTCAAGGGCGGCATGTCGGTTGATATCGGTGTACCGGCCTTCCTGCCCTATTCACAGATCGACCTGCGCCCGGTCAAGGACCTGGATGGACTCATCGGCCAGACGTTTGACTTTAAAATCCTTAAGTTCAACCGCAAACGTAATAACGTGGTTATCTCCCGCCGGGTGATCCTGGAGGAGAAACGTGCCAAACTGCGCGAGCAGATGCGTTCCACCCTGGAAGAGGGGCAGACCATCAGCGGCGCTATTACCAATATTACCGATTATGGCCTGTTTATCGATCTGGGCGGCATGGACGGACTCTGTCATATTACCGACCTGTCCTGGGGCAGGGTATCACACCCCTCCAAGCTGTATAGCGTGGGCGAGGAAATCGAGGTCAAGATCCTCAAATACGACAAGGATTCAGACCGGGTATCTCTTGGTGTCAAGCAGCTCAAATCCGATCCATGGGAGCTGGTTCCGGAGCAGTATGCACAGGGTTCCAGGGTTACCGGAAAGGTAGTGTCCATCACCGATTACGGTGTTTTCGTAGAGCTTGAGGAAGGTGTTGAAGGCCTTGTTCATATCTCAGAGATGAGTTGGTCCAAGAAACCGCGTCATCCGTCAAAAATAGTTACCGTCGGTGACGAAATCGAGGTCCAGGTTCTCAAGGTCGAGGCAGAGACCAAACGTATTTCTCTGGGCATGAAGCAGCTGCTGCCTAATCCATGGGATCTGGTTGAAGAAAGCTATCCCATTGGTGCGGTTATTGAAGGCAAGATCAAAAACATCACCGACTTCGGTATCTTCATCGGTATTGAAGAAGGAATTGATGGCCTTATCCATGTATCCGACCTCTCCTGGACCGAGCGGATTAAGCAGCCGTCCGAGAAGGATGCCAAGGGCGATGATCGCCGGGATCCGCCAGAGCCGCATGGATTTCACGCTAACACGCTCGGGGGGGCCCTTCAATACCGCTGATGGCACGACCCGCGCCAACTGTGCTAACTTATCGCCTCCGACGGAGCCGCGTCGGGGCGGGCGGGTTTTCTGCCTGGCTTTCCGGATGCGACGTGTGTCCGTTTGCGTTCCGACGTCGCGTTGGTCTGGGCCCATGCCGCCCATCGCTTCGGATGCCCTCGTCCTGCGGACCTACAAGCTGGCAGAGACGAGCAAGCTGGTAGTGCTCCTCACCCGGGAGCGGGGCAAGGTGCGGGCCGTCGCGAAGGGTGTCCGGGGGCCGCGTAGCCGGCAGCCCG
>JAUWLT010000085.1 GCA_030613515.1 Desulfobulbaceae bacterium | reverse complement strand
CTACTCATTACAAGAGTGAGGAGACAGCTGTATGAAGAAAACAATTGTAACTCTGGCCCTCATCACTTTTGCCGGTGCATCACCGGCACCGGCTGTCGACTTTCATGGCTATTTCAGGTCCGGTATCGGAGCCACAGCTGGTGGAGGTGATCAGTCCTGTTTTCAGGCCAATGGCGCTGATACCAAGTTAAGGCTTGGGAACGAGTGTGAGACCTATATGGAGCTGGCGCTTGGTTATGAGGCATGGAAAAAAGAGAAATCCATTGAAAATTTCTATATCGACACTCGTGTCGCCTACAAATCAGGTCATCAGAACGACTGGTCGGAGGATGCTGGTGACGGTTCCGGATCAAACAGTGATGCCATATCAGGTGACAGAGCTGTAACTTCTCACCCCTATCGCGACTCGGTCGTCTCTGTTCGCGAGGTCAATGCTCAGTATCGCGGACTCTTTGGCTCCGAAAGAACCACCATCTGGGCCGGCAAGCGTTTTTATCAGCGTCATGATATCCATATGGCGGATTTCTACTACTGGGACCTTTCCGGAGCAGGAGGAGGTATCGAATATATTCAGGCCGGTCCCGGAGAACTCTCCCTGGCCTGGGTACGCAATACCGACGGCTCCTGGGCCAACGGCCTTGGCGACGACTTCTGGGAGGATGAAGGAGTACGTCCAAATGTCATTAACAATGTGTTCAGCGCCAGGTACGCCGGCCTTGAACTCAACACAAACGGCAGTCTGGAACTTGGTCTTGAGTACGGTGCCGCAGACCTGACGGACGGACAGGAACGGCTCGGTTTTAAAGATGAAGATGGATTCATGTTTACGGCAGAACATACCCAGGGTGAATTCCTGGGTGGTTTCAATAAATTTATCGTGCAGTATGCCACCAACTCAATGGCCATGACCGGCAACAACGACACCCACTCCCACAGCGCCTCTAATCTTGATTACATGTGGCGGATACTCGACCACGGTTCTATCAAACTCGGCTCCAAAGTTGAGTTAATGTATGCGGCGTGGTACGAATCGAAAGAGAGTGATGACGGTGGTGCGAAGGACTGGTTCGCCATTGGCATTCGACCAATCTATAAGTGGACCGAGACTATGAATACCGCTCTGGAAGTCGGCTATGATAACGTCAATGTTAAAGATGGGTTTTGGGGAGAAGGAAGTGACGGCACGCGCGAGTTGACCAAGGTCACCCTTGCCCAGCAGTGGCAGGCCGGAGAATCTATTTGGGCGCGGCCGGTAATCAGGTTGTTTGTTACCCACGCCTTCTGGAACGACAACAATACCCCGCAGACCCCGGGCATCCTGGAAATTGATGATAGTGACGGAACCACCGTCGGTATCCAGGCAGAAGCATGGTGGTAGGAGGCTATTTTTTTGTCCAGTCAGTAACCAATGAACAGGTAATTCATGGACCTTTTTCACCGCACTTACCTTATTCCCAGCATACTCTATGCCATCATCGTTTTATCGGGATGCCGGCTGCAAACCACCATGGACAGTGGTTCCCCCATTTATACCTCTATACCCGAAAGCGCGGCACCTTCTGCAACCGAGCTTAAACGCAAAGATTCTTTCCTGGCAGCACTGGACAAGGTCGACTATCAGGAGCTTGATACAGAGAAAAGGGTATTCATCACAATCGACAGCACAGCCCAGGCTATTCCCTTTAAGACCGGCAAGAGCTTTGTCAAGGGAATCGTCCTGCCCGACGACCTGAGCCGTGCAACTCTACGAATCGAGGCCATTGCCGGCAAGACGGTTTTTGTCCCTACCATCCTCATCTTAAAACAAAATTTTCGGCCCAGTCGTGTCATCGATTCCAGCGCCTTTTCCTACCACCCTTCGGGTATCCTGAATCCGGATCGTCTGCAGGCAACATTTGAGATCGACAGAACAAAAGGCAGCGAGACTGCTGCGGAAAAGTACCTCCTTATCTTCACCACCAACAAGGACCGGCAAGGCTCCACCAAATTACAAAGTCCGGCGGATCAGTATGCCCGCGCCCGTTCCCTGGCCGACCCCAGACTGCCGACCCCGGTTGCCCGCCATGCCGCCACCGGACTTCTTCGAATATCTGCCCTTGATGTGCAAACGATGGCAGCTCCCAGTTCAACCTGGGAAGATGTTACCGGTGAACATGGTGCGGGCAGCATCATTGAATCCCCAGCGGATAAGTCTGTGTCGAGCAGGCCTGCTGACATATCTACAACTACGGAATCGGCTGTGCACTTGGGACCTGCGGATACAGGTAGTTCCACCATGTTTCCTGAGACAGAGGAGATGTACAATCGATTAATTCGGAAAAGTGTCGATTCCGGAGATATCGATAAGGCCTGGCGCCTGGTCAGGGAGGGTGAAAAGGCAGGTTCCGCCACCGTACGCAGGACCTTTATAAGGGCACTGGACAGACAAAAATAAGCGTTTCCAATTCAAGAAACGAGACTCGAGGTGTATTTATTCAACTTCAAGCCTGGTGCAGAGCGCAGCGGTGCAGGAACCAATTTCATTGCTGTTAACAGTGCCAGAGCAAATTTCGTAGGCTCTGGCAATATCCTTCAAACAGGGAAATTCCGCAGGCACGCCTTTCGCGTCAAGCTTTGTACGGACACACGTAGCAATGGTCATTGAGTCAGTTACACCACCACTAAAACAGGGCGCCCCAATTTTTTTGATGTCAGCCACTGTGAACGGCTCACCACTGGGTTGATCAATTGATGCACAATGACCTATTTTATCTGACGAAACCAACCGGGCACAGACCTCCACCCGTTCTTGAAAACTCATTTTGACAAACTCAGCCATTGATACGTTTTCTTTAGCAAAAACAGGATGATTTGCAAAAGTTACTCCAGCAAATACAAAAACAATGAGAAAAAAGTTTTTCCTTTTACAGTTCATGTTCATTCTCCTTGTAGGCGGGAAGTAATATCGTAAGAGTTCACCAGCACAGCATAGTTACAAACCCCGTGACCGCCGGGATTTCTTCTATATTCAACTACTCCTGGTCGGAATCTGCGATTTCCTGATGGGCTGGTGTAATGATTCGTTTGCGCATCGGTGAGCCTCCTCGTGGTAAGCCGGAGTCTGTACAGTAATAGTTTGATTTATGTTAGAAAAGCAGCAAGATATCCCAGTTGGTGGACCGGCTTTCGTTTATATCAGGCAGGAGCACAACCTTTTCCTGGAAGCCATATCGGCTGAGCGACTGTTTGAAAATCTTCAGGGAATCGGTGACAATCTCCTTGGGATGGTTGCCATGCAGGTTATAGACCAGGCCGAGCAGTTGCATGTTTCGGCCTTTGATCGCCTCCAGGCAGAGCAAGGTGTGGTTGATGGAGCCCAGGCGGGGTGAGGTAACCAGAATTATCGGGTAAGAGTGCTTTGCCAGGTAATCGAGCAGGAGAAGGGCAGGGGTGAGCGGCACCAGCAAACCACCGGCCCCTTCGATGATCAGCTGGTCCACCTGTCCGGCCAGGGTCTCGGTTGCCCGGTCGAGTTCTGCCGGGTCGATTTTCGTGCCGGCCTGCTGCGCTGCCAGGTGCGGCGAGGCGGGAAAGGGAAAACAGTAGGGACAGGTCAGTTTCTGTTCATCCAGAGGGTGCCACCCGGCACCCATGAGTTTGCGATGCAGGAGAATATCTTCTGAACGTCCACTGCAGCCGGTCTGGACCAGTTTCTGGGTGATGACCACTTTGCCCTGTTCAAGCAGATGTCGTGCCAGCAGTCCGGTTACTACGGACTTGCCGACTCCGGTGTCTATGCCGCAGATGGCGATGGGTTGTTTACGGTTCATGGGAGTGAGACCTTGTGAGATCAGCGGTGAGCTATTAGATAGAGAGGATGATAGGTCAGTCGAACTCCCTGACTATCACTGAATTTTTTCGTATACTCATCTTTGAAGCGCTGCAGTCGGCGGTGTGTCCAGGGTTTGAGGCTGACTGCATTCACTCCGGTCCGGCGCAGGTGAGTGAGGACTTCCAGGGGGCTGGTAAAATGGAAGACTTCCCGCTGTTGGTCACTGTGGTCAAGGATGAGATGTTTGCCGACCATAGCCTGCACCTCTTGCAGGGAAAAGTAATCCAGGCCGATACCGGTGAGTTGTCGGATTTCCTGCAGGTTGTCCGGTCCGTACATGGAGAAGGCCAGGGTAGCGCTCGGAGCCAGGTTGTCGGTCAGTTTTTTCAGCAACCCTTCCAGATCATGGAGCCAGTGAAAGGTTGAGGAGGAGATAATCAGGTCAAAAGGACCGGACAGGGGAATGGTTTCGATGTCTCCTGCCAGAAAACTGATGGCCGTGATTCCTGCCTGGTTGCCCGCCTGGGCTGCAAAACCCTCCACCAGGTCGTTGAGCACCAGTTCCCGGATTTCGCTGCAGTGCTCAGTGAGTTTGCGGGTAAGCAGACCGGTGCAGCAACCGATTTCCAGAACTCTGTGTATTTCTTTTCCGTCATGGCAGTTCAGCAGTCCAAGCAGGTGATCCGCCACCAGGTGCTGGATCATGGCCTGGCTGTCATAGCTGGCTGCGGCCCGTTGAAAGCTTTTCCGAACCCGCTCTTTATCAATCATTTTGTTGATAACCACGGGAACCCGGCTGGCTGCTTACAGATTTTATCTCTGTAGGAGCCCAGTCCCCTGGGCGATTTGGGGTTGCTGCAACATCCCTGTATTTTCGCCCAGGGGACTGGGCTCCTACGAAAAATATCAGTGTTCATCAGCCGTTTGATGTGCTGTGCTAGTGTAATGAATAGAATCATTTTAATACCCCCCCAACAGCTCGGCCCAGCTCGACCACTGGTAAAAGGGGAAGTGGGGAAGGGCGATGGATTCGCATTTATCCCGGTCCCAGGAGCGGATCTGGTTGCGGGGTGGAAAGATACGGTCCCGGGTGGTGACAATCCGGCGCTGGAAAATGTCCGGTACCTCCGGCATGATCCGGCAGGCGGCACGCAGGGAGACCAGTTCTTTCTTAAGTTCTTCCTCCGGTCGGTTCGGCGGGTGGTTCAGGAACTGGTCGGCCTGCTCTGCGCTGTCAAACATAGCGCTATAGAAATCGTTCAGGGCTGCAGGTGAAAAATCATGAATCATATCATCAAACACTTGGCAGGGGATGCCGTACCTGTCATCTATGGGGCGACAGGTACCGCCGATGGCGGTTGTTGAGTTGAAAGTGGAAGTGGAAGGGGAACACAAATCCTGCAGTAGCCTGCCTGCTACCCAGACCCCCATGGACCAGGCCAGAAGGTGAATGCGGCACTTGCTGTTTTTGGGGAGCAGGGAGCAGATGTCGCAATCCTTAAGGTTGTGATAATCATAGACCATAATCAGGTCCACCGGCCCGGCAGCTATGTCTTGAAATGGTTCGGGGCTCATACCCCACCCGGCCATGAACAGGATACAGTCCGGGTTATTTTCCCGGTTTAGCCAGTGGAATTGCATAATCAGTTCAAGGCCTCGCTGATGAGGCGGGGCAGGGAAGCCAGCTGGTGGTGGTCCATAGCCGCAGTCACGCTAAGGCGAAGACGGGAGGTGCCCCGGGGGACGGTAGGCGGCCGGACTGCATTTATCCAGAATCCGTGTTCGCGCAGCTGCTCAGCAACGGCAACGGCCCGGGCCGAATCTCCGATCATGACCGGCACGATCTGAGAGTCTCCGGCTGTGTTTAGTCCCAGCTCCAGCAATGAACTGCGTAATCGGCTGCCAAGCCGGAGCAGCTGTTTCCGCTCAGCAGCCATTTTCTTTATCCTGGGCAGAATAAAGTTCAGCCAGTGAACGTTTACCGGAGGCAGTCCTGTTGTAAAGATCAGGGAACGAACCGTGTTAACACAATAGTCATACAGAGTAGAGGAACAGGCCACAAATGCCCCCTGGCCTGCCCATGCCTTGCCGAATGTTCCCACCAGCAGGTCAACCTGGTCCAACACCCCCTGTTCTTCAGCAAGTCCAAGGCCGTGCTGCCCGCGCACCCCAACAGCGTGGGCTTCATCCACGTAGAGAACAGCACTATAGAGTCGTTTAAGGCGAACCAGGACGTTTAAATCCGCACAGTCTCCATCCATGGAAAAGATAGATTCCGTGACCAGGAAAATTTTTGTATACTGATCACGGTTTTTTCTAAGGAGTTCTTCTATCCGGCCATAGTCAAGATGCGGATAGCGGATTACCTTTGCCCGGCTTAGCCGCATGCCGTCGATCAGGCTGGCATGGCAGAGCTTGTCTGCCAGGATAAGGTCGCCCTTTTCGGCCAGGGCCGGCAGCAGGCCTATGTTGATGTGGTAGCCGGAGTTGAAGACCAGGGTTCTGTCTGCAGCATAGAGCTTTGCCAGATTCTCTTCCAGCTGTCGGTACCCGGCATGGTTGCCGGTCATCAGGCGGGAGGCACCGCTGCCCGGGCCATACAGCTGCAGGCAGTTGTCGTCATCAAGGCCTGCGTAAAATTTCCGTATCAGGTGCCGGTTGCCGGCAAGTCCTAAATAATCGTTACCTGCCAGGTTCAGAAAATGTTTTCCCGCAACCTGGATTCGGCCCCGGTCAGCAGCCTGGATCGGCAGGATCTTTCGCAGCAACCCCTGCTCCTCTTTCAGGCGTAGTCCTTTCTGCATCCGGAGATCTAGCTGGTTCACTCTCAACCCACGAACTGTTCGTACATATCATCATTAAAGCCGACCACAACCCGGTCGCCCATTTTCAGGGTCGGTGCCCGCAAGTTGCCGGTCCGACCCAGGCAGACCTTGAGGATGGCCTCTTTATCATCCTTTTTCGGATCAAAGACCTGAAACTTTTTGCCTCGCCCCACGACCAGCTCTCCGGTCGATTCCAGGATCGCCCAGGCGTCATCACCCTCGATTTTTTGTTTTCGGGCCTCAACAGCCTCGTTAATCTCGATTCCCTTGTCATCAAACACAACCTGTGCCCGCATGCAGGATTTTCACCCTTTGCGCAGGTACGCCCAGTCAATGGTCATTTTGTTCTCCTTGTGTTGTTGATCACAGCATAAATCTTTGATCAAAAAAAGCTGTAGCCGATTAATTATTTCTCTGCAATGTACCCTATCCCACGTTGTGTTGTCATCAGGAACAGATCGCATCGGCGGGAATTCCCCATCGCCCCAAAGCTGGTTTGACAAAAACAACAAAATAAAAGATGTAGTGCCTTGCAGTCATTTGGCGTCAGAATAACTTATTGAAATTAAAGAATTCAGAAAACAAGTCATATTCCCTACCTATACAAGTAAGGTGTCGAGGTAGCACACAGGCGCCTGATCGGTTCAGGAATTTGCATGATAGAAACCTTTTAGGGTACCTTGAATAATTTGAGCCCTGTTAAAAAAGGAGCAACAGCCGGAAACATCCGGAGCTCCCTGTTCATACGGATAGCACCGCAGGAAAACGATTCTCATCAAGATGAATTTCTCTTATAATCATATTACTGTCAATCAACTTTGGACGCAAAACACAATTTCAGCTCCTCCATTACTGCATAAAAAATGGAAAAAGATTTCAAGAAAAACCCAACCGGAACCCCTGATTCATCTTCCGTATGGTCAGCGGCCCTGTTTATTTCAGGAGCAAGCCTGGGGGCGGGATTACTGGCACTGCCCATCCAGACCGGGCTGGCCGGGCTGATTCCTGCCCTGTCCGGTTTGGTTTTTATTTGGGGACTTATGTTTATCAGCGGCCTTATTTTGGCCGAGTCCTTTGTCGGTATCGGCCAATCATCGGCCGGACTGCATACTCTTTATGAGCAGGGATTGGGCAGGTGGAGCGGCTGGCTGGTTACACCGGGTTTCCTTCTGATTTTCTACGGGGTGCTGGTGGCTTATCTCTGCGGCAGTGGTACTGTCTTGGCCGACCTCCTTCACCGACCGCACTTGGAGTGGTTATTTCTTTTGCTCTTTTTCCTCGTCAGTTCCGGTGTCGTCCTGGTTGGCATGAAATTCATAAATCGGGCCAATGCGGGATTTATGTTCCTGCTGATCGGCTCCTTCATCGCTTTACTCCTGCTGGTTGGACAAAACATAGAGAGCAGAAATCTTGTGTATCATGATTGGAAATTTCTTCCATCCGCCTTCCCCATCATTATCTGCGCTTTTGCCTATCAGAATGTCATTCCCTCCATCTGCACCAGCTTAAACAACGACCGTGGCCGGATCCGGCAGGCCCTGTTTTTCGGGACCCTGCTTACTCTTGTTGTCAACGGGCTCTGGATAATTGCAGTGATCGGTGTGCTGCCTCTGGATGAAGGCTCGGGTTCTCTTCTTACCGCCTTTCAACAAAATCAACCCGCCACCATTCCCCTTGCCCGGGACATTCATTCCGGTTCTATCCGCTTCTGTGGCCTTCTCTTTTCCATGGCAGCCCTTTTCACCTCCTATGTGGCTGTAGGTGAAGGATTACGCAATTTTCTGGCTGATCTCCTTGGAGAAACACAGGGGGTGACCGGCAGAAATGTGCTGGTCGCAGGGTTGGCCTTTATTCCGCCGCTGACAGTGTCCCTTGTCTATCCCCAGCTTTTTCTCAAGATGCTCAACCTCGTCGGCGGTCTGGGGGTGGTGCTGCTCTTCGGATTGCTCCCCGCCCTTATCTTTTTCCGCCAGGCCCGGAGAAAGAAGCAACAGCTAAAGCAGGCCTTCGCTCTGCTGCTCTGTATACTATTCATTGCATTGATTGCCCTGGAATGTGGTCAGGAGTTTGGCCTGTTGCAGATCCATCCTCAGGCCGAGTATTGGCACGGGAGATAGGGCTTGGAGGACAGAGGAAGATGTAATAAGCATTACTTGAAGTGAACGTGGGTAACCGTGCCGTTTACGCAGTTGTTCCTTTTGTCGGTACTGTGTTGGGTGTTTTACTCGGCAGCCTGGTCGGTGTAACCATCTTTTCTCTTTTTGAACATGATACTATTGGGCAATGGGCATGGAGAATACCATTTTTCCTGGGTGTACTGATTGCAGTTGTTTGAATTGTCATCAGAAAGTATCTGCCGGAACCCTATCATCGGCAAGCTGACACAGAAACCTTGTTTCCTATTATGCTCAGATTTCGAAAAAATCTCCTTGATGCCCTGCATTGCCAAAGCATCTCTCTTGTACTACAATTATTTATCTGGAGAACAACACATTAAGGACAGTGAGCTATGCAAACGTTATCTGTAAGGGAAATGCGCAATCAACTTGGCAAGTTAGACAAGCTGCTTGCCCGGGAACAGGAAATTATCATAACCCGCCATAATACACCCCTGGCTCGAATATTACCGATTAAGGGAAAGAAGAGAAGGCCGGATCACAAATCATTACGTGATAGTTTGCCCTACCAGGATATAGCCAGTGAAATATTGCAACGAATGGACAGGGAAGAACGTTAGTGGCACTATCATATATTGACACCAGTGCCTTGGCCAAATGGTATCTGCCTGAGCCCGGTTCAGAGACTTTTTCCAAATGGATGCAACGCCAGGAGGACACATGTATCTCCAGTCTGACGATCACTGAGTTTCGTTGTCTTTTGGCCAGGAGACGGCGCATGGAACTGTTAACTGCGTCGGAGGTGCAACAATTATTTGCACGATTTAAACAGGATATAGAGGATGCTCACCTGATTCATTACCCGATTGAAAGCCGGCACATCTTAAACGCATCATTGATGATTGAAAGTCTGCCGTCTGTACCTTTAAGAACGCTGGATGCACTTCACCTGACGATAGCCAATGATATCCCGGTGGAAATTATTGCCACAGCAGAAAAAGTTATGGGTCAAGCGGCTCAATTACTGGATTTTGAAGTAGTTCTATTTGGTGAATGCTGAGTACAGACATCGTAAACGACAAGAAAAATGAGCCGATTTATTGGACAAATGTAGGGTGGATAAGCCTGAGGCGCATCCACC
>JAUWLT010000251.1 GCA_030613515.1 Desulfobulbaceae bacterium | reverse complement strand
ATGACCTGCTCACAGATACCGACCGTATTCTTCCAGGATTCCGGCCCGTCGCAGGTTTGTCCTCACTGCCTGGAAAATTAATTGAATCGCTCGCTGATAACCGGGATGCGATCAAATCCAACTGAATTTTGTGACAATAGGTATTTCCTATAAGAATCCCTTGATTAAAAATAAACTGCAAGCCCTGTACATTTTCCGGCACTTGAAAACCAACTTTACCTCGAATTCGTTCTCCCGGAGGGGTCTCGCCGTCAATAGATGTACTGTTAATGGCTTCCATTGCAAATAAATCAGGAAGGTATTCCTGCCCAGTTTCATCTTTTAGCAACGTTGACCACCTGCAATCATTCCCTTCCGTTCCTCAGTAAATGCCCACCAGGGAAGAGCATCACCGCCTTCCATAAATTGAACCACGGACATGAAGACATCAATCACACAGGGGTCAATCCTTTTGCCCGATTTTGCACACAGTTTATCGTACAGCTCAAAAGGATTTTTCCCTATCAGTTCTTTTGGACGATCAATACCTATCAGCCGTAGATCACCAGCCATAGCCTTTCCGATATTTGGCAACTCTTCAAGGTGTGAAACTGTTTTTCTATTTGGATTTTTCATCTGTTTGGTGGGCTCCAATAGATAAGGATAACGTAACTATCCAGGTTGTGCTCCATAGTTGGCAAAACAACTGCTTCGTAACTGTCCAGGGGAGCCTCATATTCGGAGTCTGCGCTACCTGTTCATTCGAAGTCTCGTTCCTCACTTACCTGGGACTTTGAAGCACACTTGTGCTATTCGAGAAGGCCGGCAGTGTAACGCCGAAATGGGCAAAGAGGTAAGCGAAGACTCCGTGGGGTGCTCATGAATAGTTACAAGATAACTTACCCTCTTCCCAACTCCTTCCATCCAGATTTAACGGTCAGCGCCGTTTTTTTGCTGCGGCAAGTTAAAAGCAACAGACAGGATCTGTGTCCAGCAATGCAGCACCTGTCGGGACTGCGAAGATGCCCCATACTTAGAGTGGCTAAAATGCTTTTTTGCAGGCTGCGGGTGGTGTCCAGGTGGCTGTGGTGGCCGCGTTGGCCGTTTATTTCGAAGCTCAATTACCTCTAACTGGTGCTTACGTTCCTTGTCGCGCTCACGTGACCAGTAGTGTCTCGTTACAGCGTCATCATGCTTATCCTGCATCCGGCGGATCTGCTCTTTATTGAATTCATTTGTTGAGTAGATTTTGTAAGCATTGTCCTGCTGGTACCTGCGGTAGTCCTTGTCTGACATACCACTTGCGGTAACTGGTAAAATGACAATGACCAGTGCAATAATCAGTGTTTTCACGAAGTGTCCCCTTGTGTGGCGGTTATTATATGCTGCGCGGCGCAGTGTACTGTAAACTGTCTGCCTGAATATACGTAACAAATACGGTCAAAAAGTTCTTGGCCTCTGGCTCAAAATTCCTGCCTCCTAAAGTTAACATATTTCCAAAGGTTATTGACTCCGATTCAAGCTCACAAAACCAAGACTGACAGAACAAATCAACTAATTCAATACCGGTTGGATTTGATAAAAACTTGCCTCCACAGTTCCTGGTTGACTCTGAATAACTGTATTTTACCGACCGGGATTTGTTTCTAATCGTTTGAGAATGCGCTTGCAGATAAAAACATTTTTACCTGATGACTGTTGCAGCTGCTCAATCAACGGCAGCAGATCATTGACCAGTTTTTTCTCCTCAGTGCTATCAAAATGGATCAATTTTTTCCCTTCCTGATACTGTTTTTCCCAGAACGGGATATTTTTTTCCTGAGCTAAACAGCCCTGTTGAATACGCTTTATCCATTCACTGGCCGGCACCAGGCTCTGATATGTACTTTCCCGAGGAAAACCATCCACTGCTTTGCCCCCACTTGCACCCATCACTTGTGCTTCTTCCTTTAATGCAGTGAAATTAAGTCGTTGTTTTTTTGTAAGCATTCCCTTTGGCATTATTTTTTCTTCTACCGATACAGGGGATGGTGTTGATGCCTGTGTCTCCATTTCAGGTTGTACAGTATCATGTATATCGTCAATATTCTGGTCAGTGGTCTTGGCCCTTGAATCGGCTTGCTCAAGATCATTTAGCACTCCGGGTGCGGGTACCCATGAACGCTCTACTCCTGTCTGCATAGGTTTATGCATGACAGGCAACGGCGTTTTCCCGGTAATATTCAAGAACAAGACAATAGAGGCTGCTGCCGCAAGAGCCGAACCGGCCCAGGCAAGGTTTCGGGGTTGAAAAAATATATGAATAGCCTTCCTGGATGGTTCAATCGTATCGGTTGCAGCAAGCTCGGAGAGCTCCACCCATTGCCGGTAACAGATTTCACAATGGGCCAGGTGGTTATAAAACTGTTCCTGATCGTCAGGTGAACATTGGTTGTCAGCCAGGCAGGCCATTTCATCAGCCGTGAGACAATCTGTTTGCTCAGCATTCTTGCTGGTTGCGGCCAGGGCAAGCAAGGCTGTTTGTCGGTCTGCTTTTTGTTTCCGCTCAATGCTGTGTATTTTAGCCATAGCCATTCACCTGTTTACCCTGACGGACAGATACCCTCATTTTGTCGCCGAAATACGGCCTAATCTCCATGCAGCATTCCCCGTAGTTCGTCACCAATGCCTGCTCTGTCAAATTCATCACGCAATCGAACCAGCAGGCGACGCAGTTTCCCATGGCTCTGGTTGGCATTCCAACCCAGCATTTTCCCTGCCCTGGTCACAGAGAGTTCATCCTGAAAGCAGAGCTTTAACAGTAATCGCTCTTCTGCTGACACCCGGATCGGCGTTTCCAACACGGTTATAAAAGAGTGTTCCGCGGAAGACTGGACGTCCTCTTCTGTTGTCATACCCTTGAAAAGCAGTTCAAATAATATGCTGCGTTCATTTTTTAGAAAATGGACTTCCGGGCTATCATGTCGACTAACCATGGTATCCTGATCATTTACCTGCCGCTTACCTGCATCATCATATGGAATTTGAAGCCCTTGGTGTTTGCCGCAATCGGTCACTTTTTCCAGAATAGTCCATGCCGCCTCTTCTGCCTGTTGCTGTTTGCTGTCAGCAACGCGACTCTTCATAGTTTCTATTGCCTCGACAACGCTGAGACGCTGCAGGCAGAGAAGTTGAAAAAGCGTCACCCAGATACCGCCCAGAGCGGTTATCCACGCAGGTGGCCGGACCCTGCCGAATTTTTTCCTGGAAAAATCTTCCAGTAGCCTGATGGTGAGTGAGCTGATAAAAGTAGAAAACTTTGCCCGTCCGCTGAAGGTGCGAAGCCGACGATAATCATCCTCTTCAAGCCGGTTCATGACATAGAGTGCAGCCTCCTCGGCACAATTGGTGTCAATGAATCTGCGCTCGGCAATCCGGTTAATGAGCAACCAGTGAGCAGCTATTTCCTGCTTGAAATTCTTCAAATTTCCAATCCGGCAGAAATCGATCATACTGAAAATGTACTTCTTTATGAACGGTAGCCTCTCTTACACCCAAAAAACAACAGAAAAAAATAAAGTCTCCGACAAATACTCTTCTACTGTCCGTCAACCTGAACAGCAGATAACAGGAACAGCCTACACGGCTATCCGGAACAATTAATTTCAACCAGGGAGACACACAATGAAAATCAGAAAACAGCTCGCGTCCATCATCCTCATCCTTACTTTTAC
>JAUWLT010000204.1 GCA_030613515.1 Desulfobulbaceae bacterium | reverse complement strand
AGCTTGGCATTGTACATTATGACCTGATTAACTCAAGCAGCTCTTCAGTCTTATCTTGAAGCAACTGTTCATCGGCCCTGGTTTCGACATTCAGGCGAAGCACGGGTTCAGTGTTGGATTTGCGCAGGTTAAAGCGGTAGGAGGAATAGGATACGGACAACCCGTCGGTAAAGTCCTTTGCACCATCACTGTACCTGTCTTCCACTTTTTGAATCACCGCATCAGGATCGGCAACCGTGGAATTGATTTCACCACTCACCGGATAAGCCCGCATCCGCTCGTCCACCATTGCCGACAACCCCTTACCCTGCTCGCTGATCAACTGACAGACCAGCAGCCAGGGAAGCATGCCTGAATCACAGTACCCGAACTCACGGAAATAATGATGGGCCGACATTTCACCACCATAAACAGCATTTTCCTGCCGCATTTTTTCTTTAATAAAGGCGTGGCCGGTCTTGGTCATTACCGGCCTGCCACCGGCAGCACGAACCATCTCCTGCGTATTCCAGATCAACCTGGGATCGTGCAGGATGGTCCCCCCGGGATAGCGCCCTAACATGGCAACTCCAAGCAATCCGACAATATAATACCCTTCAATAAAACGCCCCTTCTCATCATAGAAAAAACAGCGGTCAAAATCACCGTCCCAGGCAATACCAAGGTCGGCACCATGCTCCAGCACAGCCTGGGCTGTGACCTCCCGCTTTTCCGGCAGCAGAGGGTTGGGCACTCCATTTGGAAAAGTGCCGTCCGGCTGATGATTGAGCTTGATGAATGTAAAGGGTAGTTTTTCTTCCAGCAAATCGATAACCGGACCGGCACAGCCGTTACCACCATTGACGACCAATGTAAGCGGTTTCAGCCCTCCACTCTCAACAGAAGAGAGCAGATGGGAGAGATAGAGATTTTTATCAAATGCTTCCAGTCGGTTCCCCGACTTTCCAGGCTTCTGAGCAAGAGCCTCCCGGTACCAGTCTGCAGATGCAGCATTACGGGCAACATCAAGCAGACCGGAATCTCTGGACATGGGCCGGGCGCCCTGTCGGACAAACTTCATGCCGTTATAATCGGCCGGGTTATGGCTGGCCGTGACCATGATTCCTCCGTCAACTCCGTCAGCCTCACCACTGAATACGGCAAAGTACATTTCCTCAGTACCACAGAGCCCGATATCAACAACGTCAATACCTGCTTTAATCAGCACTATCAACAGGGCCTCAGCAATTTCCGGACTGGACAAGCGCATATCCCTGCCCACAACCAGTTTGCGTGCACCAATGCTGCGACAGAAGGCCAGCCCGATGCGACCGGCAATATCACTGTTCAACTCTTCCGGCACCCGTCCCCGCACATCGTAGGCAGTAAAACATTTCAGTGGTTCCAACATGATTACCTCAACAAAAAACAAACTTTGATTGACGGAAATAAATACGTTATAGTAACCGAGCTATAGACACTCTGCAGACATTTGTTTACAGATTACCATATATTTAAGCCTGCAGGCAAGCATTGCTTATCCGGCCGGACAAAGGACAATTTGATGAAAGGAATCATTTTAGCAGGTGGCTCAGGAACGCGCCTCTATCCCCTGACCAGGGTTATCAGTAAACAGTTGATCCCGGTCTACGACAAACCCATGGTTTATTATCCCCTGTCCGTACTCATGTTAGCTGGAATCCGGGACATCCTGATTATCTCCACCCCGCATGACCTGCCCCGATTTTCAGAACTGTTCGGCAACGGAGCTCAGTTAGGGCTGAACATTTCCTATGCACCACAACCCCGCCCTGAAGGACTGGCCCAAGCCTTTATTATCGGCAAAGATTTCATCGCAGGCGACCCGGTATCCCTTGTTCTGGGCGACAATATCTTTTTCGGCCATGGCTTTGCAGGCATCGTCCAGCGCTGCAGCCGGCTCACCGACGGCGGCATCATCTTCGGCTACCTGGTCAGAGACCCGAAACGTTACGGGGTTGTCGAGTTTGATACAAACAACCGGGTTATCGGCATTGAAGAAAAACCAGTCCATCCAAAATCACGCTACGCTGTTCCCGGTTTGTACTTTTATGACAACAGTATAGTTGACATCGCCTCCTCCATCAAGCCCTCAACGCGGGGAGAGCTTGAGATCACTGATGTCAACACCCACTACCTGGAGCAGGGAAAACTGACAGTAGAGTTGCTGGGCCGCGGTTTCTGCTGGCTTGACACCGGCACCCACGAATCGCTGCAACAGGCTTCAAGTTACGTACAAGCGGTCCAGGAACGGCAGGGACTCAAGATCGCCTGCCTGGAAGAGATTGCCTACCGGTTAGGCTATATCGACAGCAACCAGGTTGAACGTATTGCATCCCAGATGATGAAAAATCAGTACGGCCATTATCTGATGACCGTGCTGGAAGACACTATTCCAGACGGAACAGCCGAATAATGAACATCCTGATAACCGGCGCAGGCGGTCAGCTGGGCCGTGACTGCATACATATCATGCAGGACGATCACAACCTGCGTGGATATACTTCACGCCGGTTAGACATAACCAGCCTGGAGAAAGTACAACGGGAAGTGGCGATCGTACATCCTGATATCATCATCAACTGCGCAGCCTATACGGCCGTGGATAACTGTGAAACAGAACAGGATGGGTGTCGGGCGGTCAACGAGCAGGGAGCCGCAAACCTGGCAGAAGCCTGCGCTGCAGCCGACTGCAGGTTAATTCATATCTCAACTGATTACGTCTTTGACGGAAACAAACCAGTGCCTGAACCATACACCGAACAGGACCCGGTATCACCGCTGTCGGCCTATGGCAAGAGCAAGCTGGCAGGAGAGCAGGCCATTGAGGGTACCATGGACAACTTTCTTATCCTGCGCACGGCCTGGCTCTATGGCATGGAAGGAAAAAACTTTCTCAAGACCATGTTGCGACTATCCGTGGCTAATCCGAAGCGTACAATGCGGGTGGTTAATGACCAGTACGGTTCTCTTACCTGGACCATGACCCTTGCCCGACAGATAAAAAAGGTGCTGGCTTCCGATCTCACCGGCCTTGTCCACGCCACGGCTGAAAACTATAGTACATGGTTTGCAGGGGCGGAATATTTCCTGCAAACCATGAATGTGGAATTCTCTCTGGAGCCATGTACCTCCCAAGAGTACCCCACTCCGGCCCATCGGCCGACCAATTCCATTTTGGCAAACAACAGATTAAAAGAGCATGGTTTGCACGTCATGCAGAACTGGCAGCAGGATATTGATGATTTTGTTACCCTGTACCGGGATGATTTGTTGCAAGAGGCCAACCTGTAACCCCCTTCCCCGGCTTTACAGCCGCACCAGTTCAATATCACCCCAGGCCCCGAGCTGGTCACCTGAGATGATGACCACACCTGAAAGGCCGGCAATCTCCCCGGCCAGTTCAAGTGCCCTGTTGATACTCTGTTTCCCTTTGCCTACCTCGTTGCCAAGTCGGGTGGCGGCCGCATCAGCCAGGGCAGTGAAGGGTGCAACGACAACCACGGCATCGGCAACACCCAGGCTCAGGGAGTGGCCGATGGTACCGGAGGAACAACACACCCCGCAGGGCATCCGGTCCGGCTTCAGGCCAATAGCCAGTTCACCGCTCAACGGCGACTCACCGGCATATACGGCCACCGTGCACTCCTGTTTCCTGGCCACAAACAGATCGCCGCCATTTTCCACAATCACTTCGTCAGCCCCTTGTGCCAACAGGCCACGCCCGACCCATTCGGCAACGACACCGGCAACTGCTGCCATGGGACCAACTCCGGCCTGCATTCCAGCGGTCAACATCTTTTTGACAACTTCAGGTGCCTGTTTATTCATGGGCATCGGGACAAGAGTATCAACGAATCGAGGATGCTGCTCAATATAGAGCTCAATATATCCACGCACATCTGATACCAGTTTTAACGCCTGGTCACCCACCGGTTGTGATGCCAGGATATGGAGATCCGTTTCCGCCATCTTAACTACAGAGGAGACAAGACCTGAATTCTCTACCCGCCGGTACTCCCGATCCTGATAGGAAAGCGGTGTTTTCTTTCTTGAATGGGAACCTGCCATGACAAGCCCTTGTGACTGTATTATATGCGTGTACAATTCATCTGATCACCTGTACTATACATGATAATCTATCACACCAGATAAAGGCCGACACAACAATAAATGAATAATAAAACATCAGCAGCCGGCAGGGAATGTATCATTCTCTTTACCCGGTTCCCGCAACCGGGCAGGGTAAAGACCAGGATGATCGACAGGCTTGGCCCGCAAGGTGCAGCCCAGCTGCATACGAAAATGACGGAACAGGTCATTTGCCAAATACAGCCGGCCCTGCAAAAACGAAAAATGCAACTGCAGATTTATTACTGCGGCTGCTCACAACAGGAAATGGCAGACTGGTTAGGCAGGAATTGTACCCTCTGCATCCAGCAGGGAAGCGACCTGGGCCGGCGAATGGAGAACGCTTTTGCTCAGACAATACAACAGGGAGCCGAGCGGATACTTCTCATTGGCTCCGACTGTCCAGACATTAATGCTGATATCATTACCAGCGGACTTGAAAAACTGAACAGCCATGACCTGGTACTGGGCCCCACTGCAGATGGCGGCTATTACCTGATCGGCCTGCGTGCTCCCGGAAACAAAAACACGATCCTGTTTAACTCCATTAACTGGGGCACGGACCAGGTACTGGAGCAGACGTTAACACAGGCAGAAAAAGGAGGATTATCCTACACGCTCCTGCCTCAACTTCACGATA
>JAUWLT010000080.1 GCA_030613515.1 Desulfobulbaceae bacterium | reverse complement strand
GGTGGCGCAAATCATGGTTGCCCAGGATGTAGTAGAGCGGGGCGTTTACCTTTTCCCGAACCAGGGTGAGGTATTCCGGCTGCAGGTCACCACAGGATAGGATCAGATCCACCTCTGAAAACAGGGCTGGGTTGAATTCGTCCCGCAATTCCAGAACCTCGGTATCGGAAATGGCAAGAATCCTCATTTGTATCCCTAACCGGCCCTCTTGAAGGTAAAGCCCATCCCCTGCAGCTGTTTAAGATCATTGGCAATGGAACTGCCGGTAGTAGTCAGGTAGTTACCGACAATGGCCCCGTTGGCCCCGGCTGCAAAGCAGTGATACTGGTCAGCACCTAACTGTTGCCTGCCCCCGGCCATGCGGATGACCGCATCTGGATTGATGAACCGAAAAACGGCAATGGTGGTCAACACCTCCTGCAGGGGCAGCGGTTGCAACTCTGCCAGCGGTGTGCCGGTAATGGGGGTAAGGATATTGATGGGAATTGACTTAATGCCAAGCTGCCGCAGCTCTAAGGCAAGATCAATCCGGTCATTCATGGATTCGCCCATACCGATGATGCCGCCGGAACAGAGCGACATCCCGGCCGCGCGGGCGATTTCCAGGGTATCCACCTTTTCCTGCCAGGTGTGGCTGGAGCAAACGTGCGGAAAATATCGTTTATTGGCCTCCAGGTTGCAGTGGTAGCGACTGACACCCATACCGGTCAATTGTTCTGCCCTGTCCCGGTCAAGAAAACCCATGGAAGCGCAACACTCCATGCCCGTTTTCTGCTCTATCTGCTTATACAGCTCTTTGAATTGCTGCAGGGTCTCCTGGTCCACAGAGTGACCGCTGGTCACCAGCGACAAACGATCAACCCCGTGATCATCGTTATCCCGGGCAATGGTCATGGCCCGGACGGGATCAATTATTTCATAGGTCTCCACCCCGGTTTGGTAACGGGCGGACTGGGCACAGAAGCGGCAGTTTTCCGTACAGTTTCCACTGCGTCCATTGATAATGGAGCAGAGATGAAATTGGTCCCCCATAAAATGACGGCGAACCGCATCGGCCACAGTCCACAAGTGTTGGCGATCGGGGCAGAGGACCAGCTGCCTGGCGGTTTCCCGATCAACGGGTTCACCGTTTATCAGTAGGTCGTAGGTTTTCTGAATAAGCTGGAGCATAGGGTTAAAAAAAATCAGCGTTCACAATGTGGAGTATCTATAGCGGGCGGGCCTTGCACGATCATATCGGCAATGGTCTTTTTCACCCGGGGATAGAGATGGCGGCGTTCTCCCATGAGCCGGGATTCCAGAGCAGCCAGCCGGCGGAAGAGCAGAGTTCGATCCATGGCCGGGGCATCAGTTTCCTTCTCATATTTATCACTGACTATCTCCTGGCAGCGAAAACAACCGGGAAAACGCATTGATTGACCATCGGGTCGGGTCAAGGTGGCCGGAATACCGTGCATCCTGCAGACCAGCATCCGGTGCTGATACAGAGCGCATAAACCGTCTTCGTTCAGGGGGCACATGAGTTGCGGGCGCTTTCCGATGGCCAGCACATCGGCGCTTTGACGGACATATTCTTTTGCCCGCTCTGTAATGCGATCCAGGGTCTTACCATCCAGTTGCCTGAGCCCCCGCCAGAGGTATGCCCATTCACTGAAGGTGTGATGCTGAAAATAGGAATCGCAACAGTTATCCGGACAGTCCCGGCAGCTCAGGGTAATATCTTCAGCTACCTTCTCATAGCCCTCCTGCATGGCCTGGTAAATCTCCGATATTTCCCGGGACAGTTTGGGCGACAGCAGTATTTCTTTCTGTTCTGCTGTTGGAAATTCCTTGTTCGACATTCAATATTCTCTTTTAAAAATTCCTTTTTCCCTTCTCTATCCTTTTTCGTATCAGTTCACCAAGGGGAATGAAACCCGGCAAAACTAGGAACCGTAAAAGTTTACCAGTGCCTTAGATTCGTTTATTCGGAGTCTCGGTCCTCGCTACCTGGGCCTTCGAAGCATACTTGTGCTATTCGAGAAGGCTAAAATGGACGGAGATGAGGTGCTGGTGAACTTTTATCCTTTTTCTTCAAAATGCTGCACCTGGTAGGTCTGTACGGTCAGCTCTCCGGAGCGCCAGCTGTTATCGGGCAGGGCCGCCTTCCGGCAGAGATGATCCAGGAACATCTCTACTATCGGCAGCTGATCCCAGACCTGGGGCAAAAAGGTTGCCCCGGCTCCACCCGGTACCTTCAAAATCACTCCGTCCACATGAGGCCGCAGTTTCCGTACCAGATCTTCGCCATCTTTATACTCCAGGTTCTGCGGCGGTGTAAGCACAGAAATATCAATCTGCAGTTCCTCCGCCTCGTCACCGGACACCATGGGAAAACGATGGTCATGCAGGGCGGCATTGACTGCATGCCTTCGCACTCCATCAAGTATCGACTCCACCCCTAACAGACTGCCGATACAGCCACGCAGCATACCCCGTTTATTCAGAGTGACAAACACGCCCCTGTGCTGTCGCAAATCCGGATCATCCAGTTCGTCCGGCTGTACCGGATCAGTTGGCGAAAGCACTAATCGTTCTTCGATGGTCTGTCGTGCCAGCCTGAGCAGGATGTGCCCCTGCGTTTCTGTCAGCATTTTCCATCCTCCTCTGTCATATTTTCCCTTCTTAACCACACTCTATTGCACAGGCAGACGATGTCAACGTGAAAATAGGGCGTTAATCAGCTTGTCTATTTCCGCCATGCCAGGCAAACAAAAAGGCGCTGGAGATCTTCTCTCCAGCGCCTTCTGCTATTCAACTCAGCCGTTACTACCGGGCATTAAGAACCAACTCTTAGAAATTGTAGCGAATACCAAGCATCAGATTATTGCTGTTCGTGCTGAAATCAGCATCCTGGATTGTGGCATCCTGCGTACCGAAAAAACGGTACTGGGCATCAACAAACAACTGGTCGCTGATTGCATACGCCACACCAGCCATCAACTGGTAGGCAAAAACATCGTCATTATCGCCAAGAGGCAACGCCGGGGTGTTTAGGTCAACCTTGGCCCAACCGATACCTGCACCGACAAAAGGAATCCAGGGAGAACCTGTATCGATGTCATAATAGCCATTTACCATCAAGGACTGAATTTTTAAGTCGCCTTGATCAAAGTTGCCGAATTGGTTGTTGTAGGACAGTCGATCCAGATCATTCTTCTGCCAGCCATACTCAGCCTCTACACGAAATGGATTGGCAAGATCATATCCCACCGCAAAGGTGCCCAGAAAGCCACTATCAAATGACATCTCTGCAGTGCCGGCATTCTCGGGCATATTATCAATATCAGAATCCAGGGGTATGCCAAGGCCGATGTTACCCTTGATGTAGATGCTGTCGCCGGCGGCCATCGAACTTATCGGTACTGCGATTATTGCCAGGGCGGCAACGGTCAATACAGTTTTTTTCATTTTCTTCTCTCCTTTAAAAATTCATTTTTTTAGAATATAATCTTGACAAGTCAAAAATATACAACCACATTGATAATAAATATAATAATTGATATTCTATGTGTCAATGCACAATGATGCGTAGCGCATTGCTTTTAAGCTTGGAGACAACTTATGCGCTGGAAAGACGGCAGAAGAAGTACGAACGTTGAAGATCGTCGCGGCAGGAGGATCCCCGGTGGAGTCAAGGGTGGAGGCATCGGTATTTTACTGCTGGCCCTGATCGGTATGTACTTTGGGATTGATCCATCCCTGATCCTCAATGTGGGTGATGCGGTCCAGAGTAACCGGCCTGCAAGCCAGAGTTCAGAGCCTTACCAGGCCACTCCCGAGGAACAGGAACAGGCCGAGTTTATCTCTGTAGTGCTGGCTGATACCGAAGATGTCTGGAACCAGGTTTTCAGAGAAAACGGCAGAACTTACCAAGTGCCCAATCTGGTCCTGTTCAGTGGTGCTGTTCAGTCGGCCTGCGGCTTTGCCCAGGCTGCCATGGGGCCGTTTTATTGCCCAGGTGACCGAAAAGTGTATATTGATCTCTCCTTTTATAAGGAATTGCAGGATAAACTCCATTCTCCGGGTGATTTTGCCCGGGCCTATGTGGTTGCCCATGAAATCGGCCACCATGTCCAGAAACTGCTGGGTATCAGCGATCAGGTTGACAAAGCCCGTCAGCAACTTTCCCAAAAAGAGTTCAACAAAGTTTCTGTGCGGCTGGAATTGCAGGCTGATTGTTTTTCCGGTGTCTGGGCTAATCGGGCAGACCGGATGCGTGGTATCCTTGAGCCCGGAGACATTGAAGAGGCTATGAACGCGGCTAGCAATATCGGTGATGACCGGCTGCAAAAACAGTCCCGGGGTTATGTGACTCCGGATTCCTTTACCCACGGCAGCTCAGCACAGCGGGTTCGCTGGTTCAATCAGGGGTATAAAACCGGAGATATCAACAGCTGCAATACCTTTGAGGCGCGTAACTTATAGCCGCATTTGCTGCAGGCAAAACAGTGCAATCAAATATTTTATCTTTCCGCTACCTGCCGTCCTGACCGCCCAGGAAAAGCTCTCCCGCTGATTGGAAGGGAAGGGTATTGGCCGTCCCTCTTCCCCCCAGACGAATCTTTCCAGCCAGTTCATAGCGCAACGGTTTGGCAGGAGCATTCTGCTGATCCGCTTCCTGCAGTACCTGGATGACGGAAGTAACCATATCAAACATGGATGCGTAGACCGTCACCGGAATGGTGGCAGTTCCGAAGGCCGAAACCTCCTGCTGCACATCACTGATCCCGGTGGCGAAATGGTTGCCGTCCAATTTCAGGTCACAGTTGACGCCGCGGATATCCAGCGGAAAATCATTGGGGTTTATGATCCGCAGTTCCAGCATAAAAATGGCTTCCAATGGTTTGACCTCCTGTATCCGGAGATCAGTAACTGAGAGGGTCGGTTCTTCCACGTCCGGACCCAGGGTTGCACAACCCGTGAACAGCAGAGGGATTGACAGGGTGAAGAACAACAGGGAAAAGAGCGTAGTCTGTGATCTGGTCATGGTGTCCTCGCAGGTAGCATGTTATGTATACTTGGTTGTGTCTTCTCTAAAAATACTGTTTTCCAGTAATTGTCAATCATCGGCCCTGCTTGACGAACGTACATTTTGCAGGTAACAATACATCATACGGAGGGATGCCGGAGCGGCTGAACGGGACGGTCTCGAAAACCGTTGTGGGTTTGCGCCCACCCAGGGTTCGAATCCCTGTCCCTCCGCCAAAATTAAATCCATGGGAATCCATAAGATCTCTTAAAATCCGCTTCCAGTAATGGTTAGCGGATTTTTCTTTGCCTCCGTTATCCATCCTAATCCATTGACTTCCACCTTTTTTACAGTATTTTACTCAGTATAAATTCATTCTGCAAAAGAGATACTGTAAATGCCGCTCACCAACACTGCTGTAACTATCGCAAAGGCCGGTAAAAAGCAATATCGAATGACTGATGGTCAAGACATGTATTTGCTTGTCATGCCAACATGAAAAAAAATACTGGTGGCAGGATTACATCCTTTACAGCAAGCCCAAAACATACGCTATAGGAAAGTAAAGTACACGCCTCTTGTTTGAAAACGCTTGCAGCGCAACACGTTCGGTCTGCTATACGATAAACCCTTGACTACCATCCTGCTGCATTTTAACTGTTATTACAGTATTTGCTCTCCGGGACAATGATACGGCCGGGATCACGGTGATGATTGGATGGGCTTCGGAGACGATTTTAGTGAACAAGGTAGTCGCAGAAGGCAACAGCAGGTGAGAAATAGGTCCGAATCCTCTGGTTCACCCTGATTTCATCCCTCCCAGCACCTCGGCCTGAAAACGATTATTTATCACCTTTTAACAGAGGAAATCAGGGATGAAGATTAAAACGGTTTCTTTTCTATCGTTATGTTTGGCACTTACCGTTGTGGCTTGCCTGCACCTGCCCAGTTCAAACAGCCTTGCCGAAGAACAGCTCCCATCACCTCTTGTACAGGGAAGTGCTGCCACAAATTTAAAAAGGTTTCAAAATACTCTTGGAGATGCCAACAGTGATGTAAATGGTGTTGATGAAATTGGTATCACTGGAGCTCTTTATACTCTACTGCTGATGGATTCGGGCTCTGTTGGTGGATGGCTCCATACACAAGGAAATCGTATTTATAACGATCTAGGGAGTGTTTGGGCTGGACGAGGAATGAATATTCATGATACACGATCCTGTAACGCATGTACTGCTCAAGCACCGAATGTGGATGAAGTTAAAAGACGAGTTGACGAGGCGGTTGATGTTTGGGGTGCTGACTTTTTACGACTCACACTTGAGAGCTATTCTGGATCGGGAGGCTACAGAGTACACTGGAAGGATTTACTTAGTGATCCGGAATATCTGACAGATGTTGTCGAAATCGTAGATTATATTGGCCAAAAAGAAAATGTCTATGTATTGGTATCCCTTTGGGTTGATCCCTCTTTCAATAGTCAGGGTTGGCCTACCGCAGAAACAATAGAAGTCTGGAAAGTTTTGGCGGATGCTTTGTACGGTAAACCCCATGTTCTTTTCGGTTTGGTCAATGAGCCGCAAGCGAATTATAGCGGTGCTCAGGATGCGCAAGTCTGGACGGCTATGAATAACACGGTGGCTGCAATTCGCCAAATCGAGGATGGTCTCGCTGGAGATCATCATCACATTATTGCAGTGCAGGGAACAAGAAGCTGGGCACGTGTACTTACCTATTACATTACTCATCCTATTACTGCCGGAGGAGGGACAAACATCGTCTACGAAACTCATGTATATGATCCAGAATCCGCTTTTAATAATCGTTTTATTGTGCCATCACAAACCCTTCCGGTCATCATTGGTGAATTTGGTCCGGTTACCGGCGTAGCACAAATGAGCCTGGAGGATTGCGGTACATTAATGGATGAAGCGAAGAATCGACATATTCCTTATCTGGCATGGACTTTTCACCAGCGTTGCCCGCCCAATCTCTTGGTGGACCACACTCATAATTGTGGAACAGGTATGACACTCACCCCATCACCAGGCTGGGGAGAGCTGGTGTTTGGTCGTTTGTCCGGTGAATAGAGCGGACTTTTCTTAAATTGAGGTATTGAGAGAAAATTGGTATAGCACTTAATTTATATCGGAGTGCCCAATGGATATCAATAGCAGGCCAACCCTGAAAATGTCGTATATATGAAAAAATCTCCCGAGTTGCCCCCCCTGCCATTAATGGAATAATAATAACCGACCTTTGCATATATCATGAGTTTCCAAAAGAGTCATCATGTGGTTTTCGGTTTACGGGAGCGGGCTGTTCTTTTTTTTTGGAATTCTTTATTTCTGGTTTCTATGTTTTCCTCCCGCATCTTTGTTTGCCGGTGATGATAAGGGCATCCTGTTTCATATTCCAGCCATCATATCGACTGTAAATCCGGCACCAGTCTTGTACGGTGAGGTTCATGGAGGACTGTATCATCTCGGTCCGGTGGATTTTGCAGAGACAATATGGCATAACGCATGTGCGCCTTCCGGAGGGTACAGAAGCGAGATTGTAGAAAATACAGGCCTGGGAGGGGAGTACCTGGCTGGTGTGAGTTATGTTTTTAGTGAAGGTGGCGGCGTTTGTGACAGATGTATTCTCATAAAAACAGCCAAGGGAAATAAGATTATTGCCAGGGTTGTTACCTATGGTGCTACGAAAGGTCCTGGCGATATCGATGTTAGTCCTTCAGTTTTCACAACTCTAAACGAGGATGAATACCCCAGAACTATGACGTGGCAGTTTGCAAAATGTCCAATGGTAGGGTTCATACAGTACGAATTTCAAACAGGAGCCAATATCTGGTGGTCTAGCCTTTGGGTAAGAAACGCCAGAGTGCCTATTGATAAAGTTGAGGTGAAAAGTAATAAACGTATTAAATATTTTGAGTTGCAAAGGGGGACAGATGGTACTTTCACCGACGGTGGCGGCTTTGGAGCGGGACCTTTCACGCTTCGGGTGACGGCAATTGACGGCCAGGTTGTAGAAGACTCATTTGTATCTTTCCCCACAGGACAGCTCGTAAAGTCTAAGGGTCAATTTAAGTAGCATAAATGGGTTCAGAGTAAAGTAAGTATCCACCGGTAAAATCGGTGGCTTTAAAATATGAACCGCTCAAAGCGGTATGTTAAAAAAATTCACTGACCACCTGTGCAACTGCGTATTATGGAGGGATTGATATCAGCATATGAACATGATCTGGCTGGAGATGTCCTTCCAAAACCTTGCTCTCTTTTTGACGAGCAAAATCATGAAACATTTTTCCGAAATATTTCCGAAGTTGCCCATAAAACACCTTTCTACGGCATTTCGTTACCCAAACTACATGGTACTGGCATTCCCACCTTGAGTAACTTAAGCTGGTTACGTTGTTCATTAACGCCTCCTTCTCGCGTTTTTGAGCGATTCACGAGTTTGGAGGCTTCTTTATTTTGCAGGAACCGTCAAACTTTTATTGTCCCCCGGCAAAGCCGGGGGTTTACCTGAAAGAAATTACACTTTTCTTTTTTGTAACATGCTTAACTTGTGGGGATGTCTATGCTATGTCGCCCCGATACCAACCCTATTTCACCCGATGTCGGCTTTTTTTCTCTATCCTCCAGGTCTACAGTAAATGCAAGGGGACGTTGGTCACAGTGTCGATACCTGGAAAAGACGTACGAGTCTAACAACACTTTTGGAGGAGATTATGAAAACAGCACTAACACTGAATACAGGAATATTAGCAATACTATTTGTCTTGTTAGTACCTGTTCAGTCCTTTGCCAGGGGACACCATGAATCTGGTAATGTTGAAGTTGATATTGTCTCTGATCAGCGAGGATCATTACGGCAGTTTCATGCCGGGCCCCAAAGGGTGGATGCAGAACGAAGTTATGTTATCGCCCGTAATGGTGAAAGGTATCGCATCCGGATCAGCAATCCGAGCAATAGACGGATTGGGGTGGTCATTGCCGTTGATGGTAGAAACATTATTTCCGGGAGCAAATCACATCTGGATTCCCATGAACGTATGTATATTCTCGGTCCATATCAATCACAGGAATATGATGGATGGCGCACTGGAAAAAATCAAATCAACAGGTTTTACTTCACTGGTATGAACGATTCTTATGCTGCTCACTGGGGAGATCAAACAGCAATGGGAGTGGTGGCGATTGCAGTTTTTAATGAGCGTTATCAGCAAACCTATAGGAAAAATGATCCGGCAGGAGGGGGGAGGAGTAGAAGGTTCGGCAAATCCCATTCACAGAGAGAAGCCCCGGGTACCGGATTTGGAGAAGGTGAGTGGTCTCCCAGTAAAGAAGTTCGCTTTGCCGCTCAAAAAAGACCGGCCCATAAAACATTTATAAAGTATGAATGGCGCAAAACTCTGTGCCGCATGGGGGTTGTCCAGTGCAGACCAAAACTCGCAGGCCGTGAAGAAAATCATAATCGTTTTTGGCCTCATGACAGACCTCATAATAGAAGAAATGATGGGTTCGCACCATTTCCTTCCGGGCTTTTACCTCCGAGATTCTAGTAAGTCTCTGGTTAGGAATTGTGCAGAAATAAAACGACTGGCACCAGTCTTAACCATTTGAATTAGGAATGGTGCCAGTGGAATCGGCAGAATGGCGCGTGATCAGGGTCATGGCTAGCAAAAATTCTGAATGTGTCTCCTGATGGTTGCGTTAACAAGATTGAGATCTTGATCGTTTATGCGGCCATCAGGAATGCTGGAAATATAGCTTTGAATATATGCCGGGTTTATTACCCAGACATCATGTTTGTACGATTTGGTGGTTGCTGGGGCATTCCATCCGGGCAGGACGACCATTCCTTTTGTCGGGAAATCTTTACCTGTGTAATCTTTTAAAAGTTTTCGTATCCATTTGCATCCAGCCCTTACCTGATTGATTGGCTTGGTTTCGGAGCGCTCTGTGCCAAAGTGGATTACTTTGCCGTCATACTTTATTTCAGCTTTCTCTTTCTTGGGCTTGGAATAGGCTTTAGTTTCAATGACGAATATGCCTCGTGAATTCACCACAACATGATCCAGATTGAATTCAGCATCAATGATATCATGATACACACCGTAACCTATAGATCTACGCAATTGAATTGATACTTGAATAATTACAAAATACTAGGAACTGGTGGGCATAGCCCACCCTACAAAAGACCCACTTACCAGCAAACTGTTGCATCGTAGGGTGGGCTGTGCCCACCAATGAAGGGATGA
>JAUWLT010000019.1 GCA_030613515.1 Desulfobulbaceae bacterium | reverse complement strand
TGGGGATATGTCCGTTGATATGCCATTTATCACAACACAGTGATCACGCTAAGTCGTCTTTTATTACGAATTATTATCTAAAAAACTATATTAATCGTCTAATTTGCCGATTTACAACATGCAACATTCTGTAAAGCTTGCAAGTCGTAATATGAGACGATATAATAGAATTATTGCCAGATAAGTCGACAAAAGGGACGACTATGAATATTTCAAAGCTATTGACAGATGATGCCATTCTTGCCGAAACAGGAAAACGTATTGCGCGGTGTCGACTTGATCATCAGTTGACCCAGGCGGATGTAGCGGAACAGGCCGGTGTGTCCAAGCGTACCGTTGAGCGGGTTGAGGCCGGGGCCTCGGTGCAGATGTCGACCATCATCCGGATCTTGCGGGTCCTGGATCTTTTGCCGGGCCTGGAACGCCTGGTCCCCGAACCCGGTCCCAGGCCCATGGAGCTGTTGAAGCTGAAAGGTAAAGTACGGCAACGCGCTTCTTCAAACCGGCAGCCGAATCGAGCCGATAATAAATGGTCCTGGGGTGACGACGCGTGAGCACGGTTGCCGAGGTCAGACTCTGGGGGCGTACCATTGGCGCGGTTTCCTTCGATGCAGGCACTGATATTGCCGCCTTTGAGTATGATCCTTCATTTGCCGGAAGCGGCATAGAGATCTCGCCGCTTATGATGCCGCTTGCTGGAAGGGTCTATACTTTCCCCGAATTATCACGAAAAACTTTCCATGGACTGCCCGGACTGCTGGCGGACTCCCTTCCGGACAAGTTCGGCAATGCTCTCATTGACGCCTGGCTTGCCACCCAGGGACGGAGTCCGGAATCGTTCAATGGTGTTGAACGCCTTTGCTATACAGGTACGCGGGGCATGGGTGCACTGGAGTTTGTGCCCGCAACCGGTCCTGAAATCCGGCAGGCCCCCCGTATTCAAATAGATAAGCTGGTCGATCTCGCATCGGAGGTACTGACGCATCGCAACAATCTGCAAGCTTCATTTGGAGACAAAAGCAGGGAGCGGGCGCTGAAAGACATTCTCAGAGTCGGCACTTCAGCAGGCGGAGCCAGAGCCAAGGCGGTTATTGCCTGGAATCCTTTAAGCAATGAAGTACGCTCCGGTCAGATCCCGGCAGGAAAAGGATTTGAATACTGACTGCTCAAATTTGATGGTGTCGGCGGCAACCGGGACAAGGAGCTTGAGGATCCGAAGGGTTATGGTCTCATTGAATATGCCTATGCGAAAATGGCAGCAGATGCCGGGATCACCATGAACGAATGCCGGCTTTTCAAAGAAAACAACAGACATCACTTTATGACACGCCGTTTTGACCGCCTTAGCGGAGGAAAAAAACTCCACCTGCAGTCACTTTGCGCATTGGCGCACTATGACTATAATAGCGCAGGCGCATATTCCTATGAGCAGGCTTTAATGGTAATTCGACAGCTTGGCCTGCCAATGAGTACAGTTGAAGAACAATTTCGCCGTATGGTGTTCAACATCATCGCCCGCAATCAGGATGATCATGTAAAAAATATCGCATTCCTGATGGACAAATCAGGCGCATGGTCACTCTCACCTACCTTTGACATGACGTACAGCTTCAATCCGTCCGGTGCCTGGACGGCAAGCCATCAGATGACAATGAACGGCAAGCGTGATGACTTTACCCTGGAAGACTTCAAGGCCTGCGCAAAAACCGCTTCGATGAAACGCGGGCGCGCCGAGGTAATTGTTAACGAGGTGGTCGAAACGGTTTCAACCTGGCGGAATTATTCCGACGAAGCTGGTGTCCCAGGGATTTTGCGTGATCAGATTCAGAGTACGCTCAGGCTGGGAGGGTTTTAAATGCAACCTGGAGAGCATAAAACTGTAATCTCAACACGTTCTGGATTCAGGACTTCGCTGGAATGACGGCAATCATAGCGATTTATATACATTTATAGTCATTTTGCGCTATAAACATATATAAATTGCTATAAATCATTTAGAGGTAAGCTTATGGATCCTAACAAAAAACCATTTTCGCCAGGTGCAAAAAATAAATGGGGTCAGGGCGAAACTAGGGGTTGATATTTTAATGTTACTCTGACCCCATTCATTTTGGAAAAGAATTAAGTATTATGTCCCCTGAATTAATGTCCCCTGAATTAATAACAGCCAGTTTGGTTTGTGTGTACTTATTGTATTGACGCAGCTTTTATATATTTTTTAACGGAATACCGCTTTGTTACGTAGTATTTTCCGCTTGCGACTCATTTCTAGTGATAATTTCATGAGATCTATCATGGCATGAATGGCCCCTAAACATTTGCCGAGCAAAATGCTCGTAAGTGATGAATATCAACACTAATATGCTTGGCGACTAGTGATAATTAGGGTCTGTTTCTGTACCATGAAAATCCGTGATGTAGTAGTCAATTCTTTCCCAATCCCAAGGAGTCACACGTGAGCTTCACGGAAATTCTTCAGCTAGCCACGGCAGTTATCACATCGCTCGGTGGCGGTGCATTGATAGTTTTAGCTTTTTCGTCTTGGCTCGGAAAAGTGTGGGCTTCAAGAATTTTGCAGCAAGAGCGGCATCAACTCGAATTGTTCCGCAAAGAACATGAGATTCGTTTCTCAAAACTTCATCTTGAACGTGCTGAAGCAATAAAAGAACTCGCTCTGAAGCTCCAAGAACTAGATGACTCTCTTCATCAGATACTAAAAGACTTCCAGCCTATAGAAGATTCAGACCTCGATACCAAAATAGCGAATTTCAAACGTATCCACGGTGAATATATCACCGCGCATAAGAAAAATCGTTTGTATTTTTCGAAAGAAACCGATCAACGTATGCACCGTCTCGCTCTTTGCGCGCGAGACGCGTACATAGACATTACTATCCATCCTCTCGATGTCGCCGATACGCAGTACGAATTATTACCTGATCTCTTGAAAGAACGTGCAGAGTATTGGGACGACGCTCGCAAAAAGTTTTATAACGATATAGATCAGCTGAAGGAAAAGTTGGAAGCCGAGTTTCGCGAGATACTCGGTGTTGATGGGAGTGAAAAAAATAACCGTGACCGAAGTTGAATTAGTCCGCCGCATGGTCTTCGTCTTATTTCGCGTACTTCTATCGTTTTTCCTTGTTACGCCGCTTTTTAGCGCTACATCCGCAGTTGCCTGGTCCGGTAAAGTCGTCGGAGTCTCAGACGGTGATACGATCAAAGTTCTTCGCAACAATCAGCAAATCAAAATCCGTTTACAATGGTGTCGATACGCCGGAAAAGAAACAAGCTTTTGGTCAGCGAGCTAAGAGTTTCACTGCACAATTGACGGCCGGAAAAGTCGTTGATGTTGAGACGACAGACACGGACAAGTATGGTCGTACTGTAGCAGTAGTCATAGTTGACGGTGTTAATGTGAACAGAGCATTAGTCGAATCTGGTTATGCATGAGTCTATCGGAAGTATTGTAAGCAGGGATATTGTCGAGATTGGATTCAACTTGAACAACATGCGAAGACTGAACGTCTCGGACTCTGGACAGATACAAACCCGACACCACCATGGAAGTGGCGAAAAACACAGCGAGAGAACCCGAATGCAGCCGCCGTCGTAGGTGCGTTTCACGGCAATACGAAAAGCCACATATTTCATGCAAGTGGCTGTCGACATTTCAACTGCAAGAATTGCACAGCAGGTTTTCCATCGCAGAAAGAAGCACTGAATGCTGGATATCGACCGCACAAACAGTGCGTGAAGTAGTAACTAAAACACCCAACTAACTATTACGATGCAAAACGATTTATTGGAAACATATACCGACTTAGAGTTATCAATTGATTGCTACAAAATTGTTCTGACGCAAGAGCATTCTGATACAAACAAACCGATTGAATACAGCGGACCTGGAGTGATTTACCAAGATGGTGAAGACAAATTCGGAGTAAAGTTATTCTGTCAAAATGACGTAGATTACACGTATGATTTATTAAAAATAAATAGGATACGCCCCGGAGAAATCATCCGAGACGAAGAGTTCTTTACGATGAAAGCCTACGACATGTACGGAACCGTCTGGGAGTCGAATTCTATACTACCACAGTTAAGCGGCAATATCCCTGAGAACAACTTTATAGCACACGGCAACTTCAATAAATTATTCACGACCAACCAAAACAAAAGTGCTTATAAAAAAAACGAATTAAAATTGTTTTACAGAGGAAAGCTACCAATACCGATAAACTCAAGAACCGTAACGAAAGAATATATCAAAAACGAAAAACGTGGTGATTCGATAAAAGCAGATGTAACGCAATTCTCTTTCGGCGACTTTGAATTTGAAATTCACGTAACAGAAGACTGGATAATTCTTTGGCTATTTACAAAAAACAAAATTGATTATCGAACAATACAACGAGTTAACGAGGCGTTTCATCTTGTAATGGGTATTACACAGAGCTGGAATATAGCCATGATTCAGGACGAAACAAATAATGAGATGATTCTAAAATCATTTACAATAGACTCAGTAAAGTCGAGAGTTAATCCGCCAATTGCAATTAAAGCATTGTCACAAAACAACTCATACTGGAGACTCTTTGAACGGTATTTTTCTTTCGCTTCGGAACATCCTGACGATGATTGGCATCCGTTATATGATTTTATTTACAAAGTTGTTGAGTCCGGAAAAGCATCTTTAGATGCATCAACCCTAACAATCGCCGTCGCAGTCGAGGGTACTATAAAATTATTTGGCTGCAAGAACGTAGATACTGAAGTGAAGGCCGAAGTAGCCAAAGTTAAAGCTGCACTAAAAACAGTTACGCTCGACAAATCATTTTCTGAACGGTTGAGCAGCATGCTAGGGGGGATGCCGCAACTACGTGCGATCGATCTATTATATAATTTATCTAATAACGATGTGATTGATGAAAAATTAATTCTTTGCTGGAAGAGGTTAAGAAATAAGACCGCACATTCTGGAGACTTAGATTTCTCCAAAATTCAACAGCATCTAAACGAATTGTCAGCAACAGTCGTGTTGTTTTACCAGCTTGTGTTCTTATTGATTGAGTACGAAGGAGAATATACAGACTATAGTACGTATCACTATCCATCCGCAGAATTCAAGATACCGTCTGCACTGAGTCTCATTCACAACACAAACAGAACACAAAATAACGATGAAACATCAAGTGAACAAAAACAACCATACTACACAAGACGCTCCCGTCGTCTGCTTATGCGGAAGCACAAAACACAAAGACGCTTTCTTCGCAATCGCAAAACGAGAAACGCTGGCCGGAAAAATCGTCCTAATGCCAATGATATTTAGCCAAGCAGACAACATCAAACTTGAACAAAGTGAGATTGACCTCTTAACGCAAATTCATTACCAGAAAATTCGTATGAGCAATGAAGTAGTAGCGATACTGGTAAACGGTGAGATCGGTGAAGCAACGAAGAGCGAAGTAGAATACGCGCAGAGCATCGGCAAACCAGTCCGATACGTTGAGCACCGTGGCTAAGGCGATAGTACTTTCGCGCGCCGGTGAGTATTGTACTTGATACCCCCATGCTTGTTACCTTGATTTAAATAAATAAATCTACGGTTGTTGCGATATGATACGTTGTTAGCGGCTCTTCAGCGTCGAAGTTTTGTCAGAGTTCACCAAAATCTTTTGATACAGCGAATATTTGAGACCCGATTCAGCAAGACGCTTGACGATGGTGTGCGGCGCACAATCCCTGTTGTCACTCTTATCGACTTCATGCAGATATTTAATCATTATAGGATTAGAAATCTGTATTTCAAGATGAAGTACAGTCCCTTTCACGGTATCCGATGCTGTCAACGCGCCGACTTTATAATGCCCATCTTTACGTGAGCCCGTTCACGCTAAATGATGGCCTTTCATTCATGATATCTAATGGGTAAGAACGGAGATCATCCCGGGGTTCTGCCCCAGACCCCGAGGTTTTTTAGGCATGGGGGAAACTCTGAAATAGAAAATAATTGGGGTCAGAGAGATAATTGGGGTCAGGTTTAGTTTTGCCACTATACCCTTTTTTGACAAGGTGAGTTGACTATCTCTCAACAATGAATTACCATTTTATCGCTGAGGTAATTCATCCAGGGAGGGTAAAATCATGCGCAGTACCGTCACAAAAAGGGGGCAGACAGTTATTCCCGCCGCTGTACGCCACCAGTTCCACATCACACCTTCTGACCGCTTGGAGTGGATTGTTGAGGATAATACAATCCGGGTTGTCCCCGTGAAGAAAGACCCTGTAGCTGCCTTTCGAGGGAGAGGAAAAGGGGGGACAACTGCACGACTGCTGGAAGAGAGGCTTGCAGACCGGGAGCACGAATGAAGTGTTACGTCTTTGATACGTCGGCGCTTCTCACTTTACGGGACAATGAATCTGGTGCCGAACAGGTTGCGGATCTTCTCTATCAGGCGGAAGGAGTAAAGATTAAAGGTTTAGTTTGTTTTATCTCGCTGATGGAAGTGTTATACAGGGTGTGGAAAGATGAAGGAGAGCAGGAAGCACGACTTGCGTATGAGCAAGTTCAGTCACTTCCCTTGACGATAATACACGAAAGCGCCCCCTTGCTTGAAAAAGCGGCTGCCATTAAGGCTACTGAGCGTTTTTCACTGGCCGATGCATGGATAGCGGCAACGGCTATCCTGGAAGGCGCAACCCTTGTTCATAAGGATCCTGAGTTTGGTTGTCTACAGTGCCGACAGATGACACTTCCTTATAAGGGGAAAAATAGATGAACGGTTTCTGGAGATAATGGCCACTGGAAACCTCAACGTTTTGACTTCCAGCCTAAAGTAAAGGTTACGACTATACATCGCTCGTCTGACCCCCCAATTTCGAAAGTAAAGATATCTCCTATAAAACTTAACCTATACAATAGTTGTTCATATACCCCCTCAAGCTGACAGCATCTGTTTCGTCCCTTTAGCCCCGGCAGGAGTCTTTTTTTGTATCTGTACCAGTCAAACCGTCTGGAAAATCTCTTCGCAGCCCTTTGCGAGCTTCTTGCTGATCCGCTGACTGATCCGCTGGCGGCAGAAATTGTTGTGGTCCAGAACCCCGGCATGGCCCGCTGGCTGTCGCAGCATATTGCCCTGCAGACAGGTATTGCCGCCAACCTGGCCTTTCCCCTGCCTGCAACGTTTATCTGGAATATTTTTAAACAAACTCTGGGTGAGTTGCCTGAGCTATCTGCATTTGACCGGGATGTTCTTCTGTGGCGGATCCTGGCTGAGCTGCAGGAGTTGTCGTCCGATCCGGCCATGGAAGAAATTGGTGCCTACCTGCGTGAGGATGAGGATGGCAGCAGGAGATTTCAATTAGCCGCTAAGATTACAGACCTGTTTGATCAGTACCTGGTGTACCGACCTGAAATGCTACTGGATTGGGAAAAGGGGATTGAGCGCCACTGGCAGGCCGTACTCTGGCGCAAGTTGACAGGCACCCATTCCATGCACCGGGCCACCTTGCTGAAACGTTTCAGCGATGCGGCTGCCGCAGGGGATCTGTACTCTAAAAAAATGCCGGAGCGGATCTTTTTTTTCGGTATCAACTCCCTGGCCCCGGCCTATCTCTCTGTGATTGCCCGGATCAGCAATCTGACCGACATCCATGTTTTCCAGCTCAGCCCCTGTTGCCAGGCCTGGGATGATATCCTGCCCGAGCGGCTGCTGGCACTGAAACGACAGAGCTGGCGCAACCAGGGGCTGGACGATATTAGCAGCTATTTTACCTCCGGCAATCCCTTGCTGGCCTCCATGGGTGCGACCGGCCGCGAATTTTTCAGCCAGCTTATGCAGCTTGATCCCCTGGAGATAGACCTGTATGAGGCACCTGAGGCCAGTTCACTGCTGACCATGATCCAAAGTGATATCCTTGACCTGCGCGACCGCGGCCGGGAAGATCCTGTAGCGCTTGATCCCGGCGACACCTCCATCCGTTTCCACTGCTGCCACGGCCCCATGCGGGAGGTGCAGGTCCTGCATGACCGGCTGCTTGATCTCTTTGCGAGCGACCCGACCCTGAAACCGGCTGATATCCTGGTCATGGCCCCGGATATAAACCTGTATGCACCGGCCGTGGCCGGGGTGTTCGGCTCTGCACGTGAAGAGCTGCGCATTCCCTGGTCTATTGCCGATCGTTCACAACGTGGTGAGCAGCCGGTGATTGACGGCTTTCTTGGCCTGCTTGAGCTTGTTTCCAGCCGTTTCACCGCTCCCGAGGTGGTCGTGCTACTGGAAAATCAGGCCATTTTGCGCAAATTTGAGCTGAAGCAAGACGATCTTCCGGTTATACGTTCCCGGATTTTGGATGCGGGTATCCGCTGGGGACTGGACAGGGAACAGCGCAGGCAGCAGGGTATGGATGACTCCGCTATCCACACCTGGGAATTCGGCATTGAGCGGTTACTGCTCGGCTATATCACCGGCCCCCTGGCTGCCCCTTTCCTGGACATCATGCCCTGCAGCGGTGTGATGAACGATTCCGGCCCCTGGCTGGGTGGTCTAACCGATTTTATCCGGAAACTGCAACAACTGCAGCGACAGTTACGCACAAACCACAGCCCTGCCTCCTGGAGCAGAATTCTGCTGCTGATGCTGGATGATTATTTTGACGATACCGGCAACAGCCGTGACCAGGAAGGGTTACTCATGTTGCGTGAGACAGTAAGCGACTTTACCGAGTGCTGTGAACAAGCCGAATTCAGCGAACCTGTCAGCCTCTCCCTTATCCGCAGTCATTTTGAACAACTGCTGGCTGAACCTGCGGGCGGTCAGGCCTTTCTTTCAGGCCGGGTGACCTTCTGCAACATGGTGCCCATGCGCTCGGTTCCCTTTAAGGTGATCTGGCTGCTGGGTATGAACGACATGGATTATCCCCGTTCCCAGCGGCCGCCAGCCTTTGACCTGATAGCCCAAAAGCCGCGTCTTGGCGACCGAAGCCGGCGCGATGATGACCGATATCTCTTTTTGGAAGCCCTGCTCTCGGCCCGTGACCAACTCTCCATCTCCTGGGTAGGGCGTGACCAGCAGCAGAATTCTCCTCTGCCGCCGTCCGTGGTGGTAGCTGAGTTACTCGATTATATTAACCGGGCCTGGCAGACAGACAGTGAGCAGACAGCCGGTAAACAGCTTACCACTGAGTATCCGCTGCAGCCATTCAGCCGACACTGCTTTGACACCACCCCGAACATCAGCAGTTACTCGGATGTCTGGCTGCCTGCTACCGGCAGTCCTGTTGAAGATGTTTTTATCAGTAAACCGTTGCCCCAGCTGAAACCGGACTTGCAGCAGGTGGATATTGACCAACTGGTCCGATTCTGGAACCAGCCGGTTCGTTTTTTCCTGGAGCATCGCCTCGGCCTGCGCTTGCGTATGGACGACGATCTGCTGCCGGAAAGCGAAGCCTTCAGCCTGGATCCCCTTGAACGATACCTGATGGCCCGGGAGATCACGACCACACTGCTGGCAGGAGAAGATCCACAGCCCCTCTTTCATCGCCTGCAGGCAGCAGGCGAATTGCCCATGGCTGGTTTTGGCCGGATCCTGTTTCAGAATATGCACGATACAGCCGCTTCCCTTACAAGGGAGGTGGAATCCATGATCAGCACACCGGTCGAACCCTGTGAGATCAACCTGCCCCTGGCAGACCTTCAGCTTACCGGCTGGCTGACCTCGCTTTACAGCACCGGCAGGATCAGTTACCGGCCGGCCACTCTGAAAGCAAAGGATATTCTGCAGCTGTGGATTCATCACCTGGTTCTGATTTTGCTGCAGCCATCCGGGGTAGAACCGGTCTCCATTCATGCTGCTACGGACCGGATCATCTGCTTCAGGTCGGTTGATGATCCGGAGGCTGAGCTTGCCCTTCTGCTTCATTTTTACCAACAGGGATTATCTGAACCACTCCATTTTTACCCCAGGACCAGCCATGCCTGGGCAGATGCAAAAAAAGAGTCCGCCCGAATGAACAGCGCCTATAGGGCGTGGCACACAGGTTTCAAATCAACGGGCGATGAAGAAGACCCTGCCTATACCATTGGGCTGCGTGGCCATGATCCGCTCGATGAGCAGTTCGAGGAACTGGCCACCCTGTTTATGCCAATTTTGGGATATATGGAGGAGTATCATGCAGCCGCTTGAGCCCCTCAACCTCACCCTGCAGGGACAAATCCTCATTGAAGCCAGTGCGGGTACGGGCAAGACCTACACCATTGAACTGCTCTTTCTGCGGCTGCTGCTGGAACGGGGCTTAAGTGTTGATCAGATCCTGGTGGTTACTTTTACCCGCGCGGCTACCGAGGAACTGCGTGGCCGGGTGCGCCAGCGTATCCGGGACGCTCTGGATGTACTGGAGGGCCGTGGCCCTGATGACGAGCTTTTGCAGGAACTGATTGCCGGACTCGACGATATGGACAGGGCGACCATCCTCCTCTCCGATACACTGACCCGCATGGATGAGGCTGCAATTTTTACCATTCACAGCTTTTGCCAGCGCATGCTCCAGGAACACGCCTTTGAATCAGGTGCACCATTTGAAATGGAGTTTCTGGAAACAGAACAGCTCCTGCGCAGTCGTATAATCGAGGATTTCTGGCGACAGCGTTTCTATAATGGACCGGAGGAGGAAGCGGCCTGGGCAGCCTCCCTGTGGAAAACGCCGCAGAATCTTCTGGAAAGTCTGGGCGGTCACCTGACCCGGCCCGGAGTAGAATGTGTACCTGTTATCGATGATGAAGAACTTGTCAGGCAGATGGATGAACTTGTTCCTCTGTTTGCTGAAGTACAGGCCATGTGGCAGGAGTGTGGACAGGAAGTTGCAGCCCTGTTGCGGGAAAACAAGCGGTTACTGCGAAATAACAGCACGACCTATGGCCTGATCAGGCTTGAGATGGCACTGGAAGGCTTAGACCGGTTTCTTGCAACACCAAACATGGGCTGGCTGATGCCGACAAAACTGCTGGAACTGTTCACCAGCAGCAAGATCGATGATTCACTGAAAAAGAATATACACGAGCCGCCTGAGCACCTGTTTTTTGATCGTTTCGAGCAATTCTTTCAGGCCCATCAGGAGATGACCGAGTACAGACGATTTGCAGCCCTGCTGGCTGCCAGAAGCTATCTGATCTCCGAGCTTGCCCGGCGCAAGCAAGAGCAGGCCCAGCTCTATTTTGATGATCTGCTCACCCATCTTGATGCGGCCTTAAGCGGGGAGGGCGGCAGACAGCTGGCCATAAGCATCTGCAAACGGTTCCCGGTTATCCTGGTGGATGAGTTCCAGGATACTGATCCCCTACAGTACCGTATTTTTGCAACAATTCATGCAAGTACAAAAAAAAATGACCCGGGCCTGTTCCTGATCGGAGACCCCAAGCAGGCAATCTACGGTTTTCGCGGGGCGGATATTTTTACCTATATCCAGGCCCGCCGGGCCACCAAACCTGAAAACCGGTTCACCATGACCCAAAACTTCCGTTCTACAACCGCCATGGTGAATGCGGTCAACCGGCTTTTTGATCGGCCGCTATCCTTTCTCTTTGCTGACAGCGCCATTGACTTCAACCCGGTCAGGGCTGCCGGTTTGACCGACGAGAAGCCGCTCCTTGTAGGCAACAGTCCGCTTCCGGAGTTGAGCTGCCTGATGCTGCCCGAGGGAAAGAATGGCAAAGCCCTGGCCAAGGGAACAGCAGGAGAACAGGCGGCCCGCTTTTGTGCCCATGAGATAGCCGATCTGCTGGCAGCCGGTCTGACCGGTAAGGCGCAGGTTGGTGATAAGCCGTTCACTGCCGGCGACATTGCCGTCCTGGTGCGCACTCACAACGAGGCAGAGCTTGTCCGGGGCGAGCTGAACAGACTTTCCATTACCAGTGTCTATTACAGCCAGGACTCTGTTTTTTCTGGAGAGGAGGCTGACCATCTTCTTATTGTGTTAACCGGGCTCAATGACCTGTCCAACAGCGGGCTGGTACGTACCGGACTGACAACCGGCCTGTTCGGCTACAATGGGGAACAGCTGGACCGGTTGCGCAGTGATGAACAGCAGTGGGAAGAGGTTATGACTACTCTGGGCCGTTACCAGCAGATCTGGCAGCAGCAAGGGTTCACCCCCATGTTCCAGACGCTGCTGGCCGAGCAAAAGGTTGTCAGTCGCCTGCATGGCACCGGTTCGGGTGAGCGGGTGCTGACCAACTATCTGCATCTGGCCGAACTGCTGCAGGAGGCGGCCCAGCACCGGATGGGTGCAGAGGGATTGTTGCGCTGGTTGAGCGACCAGATACAGGCCCCGGAAGAACGGGCAGACAATCAGCAACTCAGGCTGGAAAGTGATGAAAACCTGGTCAAAATCGTCACCATTCACAAGGCCAAGGGACTGGAATACCCGGTGGTCTTTTTGCCCTTTCTCTGGGCAGCCCGCACCTGCAGGCAGGATGAACCCCTGTCCTTTCACCGGCCCGAGCAGCCGAGCCAGTTGCTCATTGATTTGGGCACAGGCAATCCGGATAATTACCAGCTGGCGGAAGATGAGCGACTGGCCGGTGATCTGCGGCTGCTCTATGTGGCCATTACCCGGGCCCGCTATTGCTGTTTTTTCTGCTGGGGCAGGATCAACAAGATGCAGGAGAGCGCGCTCTGTTACCTGTTGCATGGTGGTACCGTGCCGGGAGCAGAAATACTTGCCGCAGACCTTGAAAGCCTTGACAGTGAACATTCTGTACTGGTTGTTAAACCGTATCCACAGACCTTTTCCAGGCCGAACCTGCAGGCTGTCGAGGAGACGACGACTCTGGCCGCATCCCGGTTCAGGGGCCATATTGATACCAGCTGGCAAATCACCAGTTTTTCCCGGCTGACAGCCCGTCATGACCAGCAACCGGAACGACCGGATTACGATAACGACAATGACAATGGGGGACAGACCCCTATTATTCTGCCTGGACAGCTGACTTACCGCAACAATATAGGAGTGAATAATAGGGGTCTGTCCCCCATTGTCACCGGCCATGACGTATTTGGTTTTCCAAGGGGTGCGGCAGCCGGCACCTGCCTGCATGGGATCCTGGAGCTGATCAGTTTTATGGACCCGGCCGGACATGAGCAGATCATCAGGACCCAGTTGGCACGGGCCGGTTTTGACGAATCATGGCTGAAGGTTGTCGGTGCCTGGATGAAGGCAGTCCTGAAGACCGAGCTGGAACCGGGCTTTTCCCTTGCCCGCCTGCACGACCTGGACCGGGTCAATGAAATGTCCTTTTATTTCCCGCTTCAGTCCATGGAGCTGCGTCGCTTTAACCGGGCTTTGCAGGATTTTTCTTTTCCCTCCCTGCCCGACCGGCACGAGACTCTGCAGGGCTTGATGGTCGGCTTTATCGATCTTGTCTACCGTCATGACAACCGCTATTATGTGGCTGATTATAAATCAAATCACCTCGGTAACCGTCCTGCCGACTACGGCTGTAAAAATATGCAGGCAGCCATGTTGGAACATCGCTACGACCTGCAGTACCTCATCTACACCCTGGCTCTGCACCGTTTTTTAGCCGGTCGGATCAGGGAGTACGACTATGACACCCATTTCGGCGGGGTCTGTTATCTCTTCCTGCGCGGTATGAATCCCAATAATGAACCGGGAACCGGAGTTTTTACCACACGCCCTCCCTTTGCACTCATTGACCGTCTCGATAAATGCTGCGCCGGGCAGGAGGGAAGATGATGCGTACACTCCTGCAACAGGCCTGCGATCGGGGTGAAATCCGGCTGCTGGACCTGCACATCGGCCTGTTCCTGGAAAAACTTGCTGGCAGGGATACGAAAATGGATGAACTGCTCCTGGCCGGAACTCTTGTCAGTGCGGCCGTGGGCAACGGCCATGTCTGCCAACCCCTGGACCAGGTAGCGGAACTTTCCCTGCAGATTGACCCTTCGCTTATTCCGGATCCTGACAGCTGGCGAATGGCGTTGCTTGCCACACCTGTGGTCGGCCCTCCCGGAGAGACAACGCCCCTGATTCTGGATGACCATAACCGACTCTATCTGTACCGCTTTTACCAATACGAGGAACAGATCTCCCATGACCTGCTCAACCGGGCAGATGGCATCACGGAGGTTGATGATCACCCGGCACGGGAACTATTAGCACAGCTCTTTTCCGCACACAACGGGACCAACTATCAACAGCTTGCGAAAGAAAATTCGGGTCTGTCCCCTATTTTCAACGGGACCAACTATCAACAGCTTGCGGCTGCCCTGGCCCTGCTTAAACGTCTGCTGGTTATCTCCGGTGGACCGGGAACCGGTAAGACCCATACCGTGGCCCGTATCCTCGCCCTGATCCAGGCCCTGAACGTGGACACGAAACCGCTTCGTATCGGGCTGGCGGCCCCCACCGGCAAGGCGGCCGCACGGTTGGAAGAGTCTATCCGCAATGCAAAAGAGTCAATGCCGCCCGAGCTTGCCCGAAATGTACCGGAGCAGGCCCAGACCCTGCACCGGCTGCTCGGATTTCGACCCGGAGCTGATGATTTTCGTTATAATACAAAAAATCCCCTGCACCTTGACCTGCTGGTAGTGGATGAGGCCTCCATGATCGATGTGGTGCTGATGGCAGCCCTGGTCCAGGCCCTGCCCGCAAAAACGCGGCTCATCCTGCTTGGTGACCGCAACCAGCTGGCCTCGGTGGAAGCAGGCAGTCTGTTTGGCGATCTCTGCGGAACCGGTGCACCCGCTTGGTCGGCACCGCTCTGTGACCGGCTCAGGCAACTGACCGGAGCAGAAAAGTTGCCGCAGGCAACATCCACCCCTTCCATGGCAGACTCTGTTATCCTGCTGCGCACCAGTTACCGCTTCCGGGATACAAGCGGCATCGGCTCTCTGGCTGCAGCAGTAAACAGCGGTTCCATGGAGCAGGTGGACAGTGTATTGGCTATGGCTGTTGATTTTTCCGACCTGCAGGTGTGTACCCTTACCGGCAGAAACAGGGATCAATGGCTGCAGGATCGTATCATTGAGGGGTTCCAGGCCATGGTCGGGGCTCCATCGGTGGAAGAGGCCTACCAGGCCATGCAGAAATTCCGTTTTCTCTGCGCGGTTCGCAAAGGCCCGGCCGGGGTTGAGGGGATCAATACCATGGCCGAACAGGTCCTGCGTAAGGCCGGGCTGATTGATCGTGAAACGGACTGGTATCAGGGAAAACCAATTATTATTCGCCGCAACCAGTACGATATGCAGCTCTTTAACGGCGACACCGGTATCCTGTGGAGGACCAAGGACGGTCAGCTCCGGGCCTGGTTCGTTCGCCCGGACAACAGCCTCTATCCGGTCACTCCGGCCCGGCTTCCCGACCATGATACCGCCTATGGGATCACTATCCACAAGGCCCAGGGCTCGGAATTCGATCAGGTCCTGCTCCTGCTTCCTGAGGAGAAGAGCCGGGTGCTGAGTCGTGAACTGATCTACACCGGTATCACCCGTGCCCGCAGCAAACTCATCCTTTGCAGCGATCCTGAAATTCTCGCCACAGCAGTCAGGCAGCGAACCAGTCGTCATTCCGGCCTGGTTGAAAAACTGTGGCTCACGTAAATAGACCTTCCAGCACAAAATCCTATATAATAATTGCACTTCTTCTCACGAAGAAGTAACCTCTATTCGCTCAATACTATTACACCATTCCCAGACAACAAACCGGAGGCACACTATGTCAACAAGCCCGATGAAATACCTTGATAAAGCAATGGAAAAGGTTCGTGATCTCGGCCTGGTACCGGGGGGCACGAAAGATAGGACCGACCCCATGGTTGCCCTGCTCAACCAGATCAGCGATATTGATGAAGAGCGAATCATTGCCATAAGCCGTACCCTGAACCAGGCATCATTTTTTAACGATGTGGTGCGGGAGCAGGTGCAGGCAATGGATATCAGCAACCGCTATGAAGACATAACAAATTCGTTCAACTCGATTCGGGATGATGCCAAGAATATGGTTGATCAACTTGACGACGGCAAGCTCTCCACCTTTGAACGGGTTTCCAATGTCTGGATGAAAGCCACCCGGGGAGATATCTCCTCACGCTTTGGAAAAATTAAGGAAACCTATCTTGAGGTGACAGATGCCACCAATGATCAGATCCAGCGCGAACAGCTTATCCTGGATGCCTACCAGGACTTTCGCGGTGCCATGAAGGAGTCCGAGGTTCTGGCCCTGGAGGTTGCTGGAAAAAGCCGAAGGGTTGCTGGAAAGTGCCAAAGGTCAAGTGGAAGAGGCCATGAAGACTGTGGAAGGCTATCAGGGTGATGATACAGTGGAACGCGCCCGCCTGGAAATGGCCCGCGATGAAAAGGTGCGAGACCTGCAGGACACCGAAAAACGCTACCAGATAGCAAAGGATCTCTCCGATAACCTGACAATAGGCTACAATACGTCCGAAGTGGTCATGGCACGCCTGCTGCAGACTACCAATGTCAAGCAACGGCTCTACGCCCAGTCAGTCAGTTTTTTTTCCACCAACGAGGTAGTGCTGACAGCCCTGACAGCCTCCTTTGCAGGTATGTTCGGCCTCAATGAAAGTACACAGACGATTGAAGCCATGAAAGAAGGGGTGAACCAGTCGCTGGAGGTCCTGTCCGAGGTGGGAGGCCAGATACAGGAGGCTGCTGTACGAGCAGGATACGGCCCGACAATTCGAGCCGACTCTGTGAGAAAACTGGTTGAATCGGTGGTCAATTTCCAGGTAAAATCCCGCGTAATTATTGAAGAGATGCGAGTACTGAGTACGGCCAATGCCAGGGAGATTCGCGAGGTGGTCGAAGACGGCAAGCGGAGGATGGCCCGGTTGGCAGAAGGAGCCACAGCGCAAGCCCTTAGTCTGGAAAAATGAGCGAAACCGGCACGATTGCAGAAAAGCAGCCTCTTGACGAGGTGATGCTGGCCATGGACGTGGTTGATACCCTGCGTCATCATGAAAAGTTGGTGGCGCGGGAACTCGACTCCGATACCAGGGACGAGCAACTCAAGGAGAAACTGCGCAAGATTTACCGTACCCAGGGCATAGAAGTACCGGATCATGTACTGGAAGAGGGTGTACAGGCCCTGCGGGAAGACCGTTTCAGTTACAGAGCGCCCAAAAAGAGTTTTGCGAACAGACTGGCTCGAATCTATGTCAGCCGCGACCGGTGGGGTAAATGGCTTATCGGGATGGTGGCCGTATGTCTGCTTGCCCTGGTCGCCTACCAGTTTATGGTTGCAGGTCCGCGATCAGCATTACCTGAAAAAATCAGAAGCAGCTATCAGGTTGTCCGGCATAGAGCACAATCGGACAAGGCCGGAAATATGGTCAAACGAATCAATGCCCAGGCAGAGACTGCCTTGCAAGATGGCAACCAAAAGGAAATGGAAAAGGCACTGGCCTCGTTTGACCAGCTTAAACAACTCCTTGACCAGGAATACACACTGAGGATTGTCGCACGCCCTGGTGAACCTTCCGGTGTCTGGCGGGTGCCGGATCTTAACACTAAGGCCCGGAATTACTATCTCATTGTTGAACCGGTTGCTGCAGATGGAGAGATTCTGCAGGTTCCGGTAATGAGCGAGGAAACCGGCAAGCAGGCAGTGGTATCCAAATGGGGTATGCGGGTTGAGGAAGATATCTTTCAGAGGATCGCCGCCGACAAGAAGGATGACGGCATAATCCAGAATAACACCCTTGGTAACAAGAAAAAAGGGCATCTGGAGCCCGGCTACACCATACCGACCAGCGGTGGAGCCATAACTTCGTGGTAAACAGATAATATGATCAGCGGACGACAAACACTGGCTTCTATCGATTCTTCCCTGCAGGAATTACGAAACAAGATCTCCCGGGCTGAGCAACAGGTTGAAGAACGCAACAACCGGCTGCTGGCCTTGCAGCAGGATGAGATCAATAATTACCGGGAACTTGGCCGGCTGCGCGTGGAAATACTTGCCATTGACCAATTAATTACCATTCCCGATGATGCCGAACGGACCGTTCAGGGATTGCTTGACCAGCGTAAAAATGGATTGCAAAAGGTCCATGACGATATCACGGCATCTGAACAACATCGCCTTGATCTTGAGCACAAACGTGAGCAGCAGGCATCTTCAGTGGAAGAGGCCGCTGTTGTTGTGGATACGGCTGAAAAGAAAACCCAGGACCGTCTGGACGATGATCCTGCCTACCAGAGGCAGTTGCAGATTACCCGTGAAATGGAGCGCACTGTCAGGCATGCACAGGACAAGGCAACCCAGCGGGAGGAAGAGCTTGAACAAAAAGGCAGGCCCTTTCACAATGATCCGCTGTTCATGTACCTCTGGAACCGAAAATATGGGACTGTCGACTACCAGGCAAATACCCTGACACGCTGGCTTGACGGAAGAGTTGCCAAGTTGGTCCGATATACGGAATCAAGGGTTAATTTCAGTAAATTACAGGAAATCCCCCGGCGGCTGCGGGAGCATGCCGACCAGGTCGGGCAAGAGGCCAAACAGGAATTTGAAGTACTGAAAGCACTGGATACGCAGGCCAGAAAGGAAGATGGTATCCCACCACTGGAAGAGATTCTTGAACAGCAGGAAGCAGAGCTCAAGGGAGTTGATGAACAGATCGAACAGGCAATGGCCCGGCAGCAGGAACTTGAGCAGCAGAAATCGGATTACTCGGCCGGTACTGACAAGTACTATCAAAAAGCGGTCGATTATCTGACCAGTGAACTGCGCCGCGACGACCTGAGAGATCTGCGTCTCCAGGCACAGGTTACCCCTTTTCCCGAAGATGACATGATCATCAGCCACCTGCTTGAGCAGGAAGAACAGGAACAGGACCTGCAGGATGGAATTGCAGAGCTGAAAAGCCTGAATACCCAGCAGCAACAGCGGCTTGCTGAACTGGAATCATTGCGCTCTGAATTTAAACGACATAGATATGACAGTCCGGGAACAGGTTTTTCTGATCCTGCCGTAATTGCCGCCACGCTTGGCAACCTGATTAACGGCGTATTGACCAGCAAAGCGTTCTGGCGGATTTTGCAGCAACAGCGAAGGTATCGGCCGCGTCGTGCCGATCCCGGGTTTGGATCCGGTGGCTTTGGCCGGGGAACAGTCTGGGGGAGCGGTATGCGTTTTCCCACCAGTGGAGGCGGCGGTATTTTCGGTAGCGGTCGCCGCGGTGGTTTCAGTTTTCCAAAGGGTGGATCAGGACGTCGAAGCGGTGGTGGCGGTTTCAGAACCGGCGGCGGATTTTAAACATACACAGGAGGTTACAGATGGCTGGTTTTATGGACATTTTAGGAACAATGATGCAGCAGGGCATGTCACAGTCAAGCGGATCCCGCATGACGGATGCTTTGGGTGGTGGAAAATCCGGCGGCTCTCTCAACGATATTATAGGCAGTCTCAGCCAGATGATGGGTGGCGGTGGGTCCGGAAAGGCAGCCCAGGCAGGTGCTGGTGGACTTGGCGGAATGCTCGGTGACGTGCTCGGCAGTCTGGGTAATAATAAGGCAGCACTCGGAGGATTGGGGGCGCTGGCCGGAGCACTGCTGGGCGGTGGAAAAAGTTCTGCCCGGGGAGCTGTTGGCGGCGGAGGATTGGCCATGCTGGCACCCCTTGCCTTTTCCGCCCTGAAGAAGGCCGGACAGGCACCTGCGCAAGCCCCTCGCGCCCTGCTGGAACCGCAGACTCCTCAGGAGCAGCAGGCCCTTGAGGATGATGCCGAGATCATTGTCAAGGCAATGATTAATGCTGCCAAGGCAGACGGCAAGATCGATCAGAAAGAGATAGAAAGAATTGTGGACAAGCTGGATGATGATGGCCTGACCCAGGAAGAAAAGGATTTTTTTGTGACCGAGGCCAATAAACCCATGGATCTTGATGGCGTTGTGGCCTCAGCAGGCAACCAGCCGGAGCAGGCTGCTCAGATTTATGCGGCCTCACTGCTGGCCATTGAGGTGGATACACAAGCGGAGCAGCAGTATATGCAGCAATTGGCATCCGGACTCGGCCTGCACCCGCAGGTTGCCTCTCATATCGAACGTACACTGGGAATGCACGCATAAAAAAGATCAACCATCATATGTGATTACCAGACACATGATTAATGCAGGATGGAGAGCGACTGAACTGGTCGCTTTTTATCCGCACTTAGTTTTTTTCAATTAGGAGATACGTGTAATGACCGTTAAAATTGATTTTACGGCTGAGGAGTGGAAACAATTGCTCCAGGCTCCCGGTGCTGCAGGCATTTATATCATGATGTCTGACCCAAGCTTTGTGGTTGGCAGCATGAAAGAGGCATTAGCTGTATCGGGCAGTATTATCCAGAAAGGAAAGGGAAATAACAGTGAACTCCTGGCAGCGCTGCTTGGTGAGTTCAAAGAAAGAGAAATGGTCAAACAGGCCCAGCTCAAATTTGAGAAAAAAAATGTCGATGCGGTTAAACAGACGACATTTGATGCCCTGAAGCAGGCTGCCCAGATACTTGACCAAAAAGCAACCCCGGAGGAAGCCGCGGAGATTAAAGCCTGGCTGTATGATGTGAGCGTTAAGGCGGCTAATGCAGCAAAAGAGGGTGGATTTCTCGGTTTTGGTGGCGAAAAAGTAAGCGAAAATGAAAAAGTAGCTTTACAGAAAATTGCCGGTCAGTTGGGAGTTCCGGCCTGAATCTTGCTGCCAAAAGTTAGCAAGTCAAATTCCAATATCCGCAAGTCGGTTTGAAGTTATCAATGTAAGTGGTTCTTTACGAAATACAGCCAACCCGGGTAATGCCAAAGAACTTTTTTTCTGTTATAGAAAAAATGAGACTCCGGGGGATCAACGCAATTCACTTCTTCTTAGCCCGTATATTTCACAAGTCGAGGCGGCTGCAGATGCGCTGAGCATCTGAGCAAGCTATAGTTGCCTATGCTTGCTCAGATAGCGACAAAGCAGGTGCGGATGCATCGGCTTGCCTTCGGTGAACACTTTGCAAATTTTCGAAAAGAAATAAGCTCGAAATTAACACTAAAAATTCCATATGTTATGTTGCATGATACAAAGTGTTCATGAAATATGCGGGTTAGATAGTGTCCATCCTGTATAACATGCTTCTTAGGTTGTAAGTAGGTACAGGTACCTGTGCCTACTTACGCCACCTTCTTTGAGCTACAGTCTTAAATCCTGTCAAACCCAATGCATATTTCCTGAATGTATTGTATGATTCATTACTTTTGATGAACTCGTAAAAACTACATTCTGCCGTTTTTTCGTCATTCTCGCGTAAGCGGGAATCTAGTCATTTCAACATGTTGTGGATTCCTACCTCCGCATGAATGACGGAGCAGGGACTTTTTACGAGACCATCACTGTTTATTATTATTTTTCATTTAGGAGAACCATTATGAATTACTCTTCTGAAGTAGAGGAGATGTACTGTATTGCCAAGGGGCCTGATCACGGACCCTCGCCCATTCCCCAGGAGGGGCAGTGGAATCAGGTTCGTGAGGTAAGAGACATCAACGGCCTTACCCATGGTGTGGGCTGGTGTGCTCCCCAGCAGGGAGCCTGCAAGTTGACCCTGAATATCAAGGACGGGATTATAGAAGAAGCTCTGGTCGAGACCTTGGGTTGTACCGGAATGACCCATTCCGCAGCCATGGCCTCGGAGATCCTGCCGGGTAAAACCATCATGGAGGCACTCAACACCGACTTGGTTTGCGATGCCATCAACGTGGCCATGCGGGAACTGTTTCTGCAGATCAGTTACGGCCGCAGCCAGTCTGCCTTTTCCGAAGGAGGTCTTCTCATCGGGGCCGGACTTGAGGATCTGGGCAAAGGGCTGCGTTCCGTTACCGGCACCATGTACGGTACCAAGCTGAAAGGACCCCGTTACCTGGAAATAGCAGAA
>JAUWLT010000237.1 GCA_030613515.1 Desulfobulbaceae bacterium | reverse complement strand
AAAAAACAGACCCGACCTCTTCCCCGCTCCCCTCTGCCAAAAAAACAAAGGAAGCCGACAAAGCCCCCTGAAGCCGCTCTTTACTTGCCGATACAAAACCTGGAAAACAGGGCATCAAGCACGTCGTCCGGCGTGGTCAATCCGACAATATCACCCAAGTAATCAAGGGCTGCCTGCAGGTCGACGGCAACCAGATCAGCCGGCGCCCCTAAGTGCAGCGATTCCCGCAGCTGCCGGCAGGCGGAAAGCGTCTTTTCCAGAATCATTTTATGGCGAAGGTTTGGTGCACACGATACCTGTTCGTTCATCCCGTCACCCTCGTCCATAATCGCCTGGTAAATGGTATCGAGCAGGTCATCAAGCCCCATCCCTTCCCGGGCAACAATGCGAACCTGGACATCGGAGGGGAATTCACGACCGACCCTGTCCGCCTGATCATCACCGGCGATATCAAGCTTGTTGAGCACCACGATACGCTTCTTGTCTTCCAGGAATTGATACAGCTCCCGGTCCAGCTCGGTCAGGGACACACTTGCGTCCACTACAAAGAGTACCAGATCCGCCTCCTGCAGTTTGCGGCGGGCTCGCTCAATGCCTAACTCTTCCACAAAATCGTCATGGGCACGAATCCCAGCGGTATCAACGAGATGCACCGGAATGCCACGCACGGAAATCAGTTCTTCAATGGTATCCCTGGTGGTGCCGGGAATCTCGGTGACCAGGGCTCGTTCCTCGTGCAGCAGCCCGTTAAGCAGGCTGGACTTGCCCACATTGGGACGACCGGCAATCACCACTTTGACTCCCTCACGGATAACCTTGCCCTGGTCGGCCAGTTCGATCAGCCGAACCAGGGGATGCTCTACCTGTTCACGGAGCGTAGAGAGCAGGTGATCAACCTCCAGGATTTCCACATCATCATCGGGAAAATCAATGGCCACCTCGACCACGGCCAGGATATCCACCAGTGCATCCCTGATTGATACAATCTCTTCATAGAGAGCGCCCTGCAACTGATGGGCGGCAAGGCGGACACCGCCACTGGTCCGGGCCTGCAACAGTTCTATAACCGCCTCAGCCCGGGTAAGATCTATGCGACCGCTCAGAAAGGCACGTTTAGTAAATTCACCACTATCGGCAACCCTGGCCCCTGCAGTAAGAACTTCGGCCAGGATGGCCTGCAGGACCAGATAACTGCCATGGCTGTGCAGTTCAACCACATCTTCACGAGTGTAGGTATGAGGAGCCTGCATGAACACGGCAAGCACCTCGTCAAGAACAACACCGCTGCGATCGGCAATGGTACCGTAATACAGCTTATGACTTTGAAAGGAAGAATGAGGTCGGTACGGCGTAAACAGCCTGTGCAGAATTGCAGCAGACTCCGGGCCGCTGATGCGGATAATACCAATACCGCCAGTGCCGGGGGCAGTGGCTATGGCGGCTATGGTATCACTTATTGCCGGACGAGCGGCCACCCTGACGCCCCTTGCCCCTGCGGGAACCGGACTTATTTTTTTTGCCGGGTTTGTAGATCAGGACCTTTTTAAACAATCCTTCGCCAACCGAACGGCTGCGAATAGCCTTATCATCCTGCAGCATCATGTGAACCACCCGCCGCTCGGACGGGTTCAGGGCGGCAATGGCCTGGGTCTTGCCGTCCGCCTTGACCTGATGAGCAAGTTCCAGGGCCCGCTCTTTCAGCTCCTGGGCCCGACGCTCACGGTAATCACCCACATCAAGCGAGAGCATCATTCGGTCCGGAAGACGCCTGGACATTATTTTGCGCAACAGGTACTGCAGGCTGTCCAGAGTTCTGCCATCATTACCGACAAGGACTTCCTGATGCTCACCACTAATTCGGCAGGCCACGCTAACGTCGACAATCTCAACCGTGACTTCTGAGGGAAAGCCCATGACCGTAAGCAACTCGGAAATATCCTCCCGAATGGTTGTAAGTACTTCATTTGAAGGAAGTTCACGCTGGGTGGATTCCTTCGGTTCAACAGGTTGTGCGGCTGCAACAGATGGCTGTTGTGCTTTCTTTTTCCGGGCAGAGGCCGGTTTCTCCTCTTTCGCAGTCTCCTTTGGCTCAGGTTCATCTTTTCGCCTGGCAGACGCTTCCTTTTTTTCCTGGACCTCTTCCTGGTTCTTCCCTTCCGGTACAGGTTCAGCAACCGGTTCCACAGCCTTGGTAGTTTTTCTTTTAGGCCCGGCACCCTTTTTCGTTTTTCTGGTTACCCGGATATGGGATTTTTTCTTACACAGACCGAAGATACCGGCTGATCCGGTCTCCAGCACCTCGATATCAAGATCCTCCTGGGAGGCTGACAACTCTTTACAGGCTTTGGCAATAACCTCGGTAACATCTTTGCCGTAAAAATCTTTTCCTTTTGCCATAAAACTGTTCCCTGTGAAATCCGATTCATGCCTTGCTGGTCGTTCGGTTAATAATCTGCTGCTGGAGAATGGAGAGCAGGTTATTCACGAACCAGTACAGTACCAGGCCGGATGCAAAGTTAATAAACATGAAAGTAAAAATAACCGGCAGAAACTGCATGATCCTCGCCTGCGTTGGATCTGCCGTAGTGGGTGTCATCTTCTGCTGCAGATACATGGATGCCCCCATGAGCAGGGTCAGCACCGGAATCCCGTGCAGATACGGAATGTCAATTCCAACCATCAGCCGATCAGGAGCGGACAGGTCATTGATCCACAGCATGAACGGAGCGTGCCGCAGTTCAATGGCCGCCATCAGCACCCGGTACAGGGCAAAGAAAAACGGGATCTGGATGATCATGGGCAGACAGCCGCCAATCGGGTTGACCTTGTACGTCTTGTACATGGCCATCATCTCCTGATTCATCTTAGCAGGGTCATCCTTAAACTTCTCTTTGAGCTTGGCAACCCTGGGCTGCAGTTTCTGCATGTTTTTCATCGACTTCATACCCTTCTGGGTAATCGGCCAGAACGCGCCCTTGATCAGACAGGTCAGCAGGATGATGGCAACACCGTAGTTACCGATATAAGAATGGAAAAAATTGAGTAGAAAGAGCATGGGCTTGGCCAGCACATCAAACCAGCCGAAGTTAACCGCCTTTGCCAGCTCATAGCCCGTATCCTTTAAAATAGATAACTTTTTGGGTCCAAAGTATGCCTTGTACAGAAAGGTTTTGGACTCACCTACAGCCAGCCCGGTCAGCCCGCCTCCGACCACGGTGCGGACAGTGTCCCCGGCCGCACTCATGGTAACCATACCTGCGCTGTTCTGCTCCGGGATCACGGCACATATAAAATAATTATCTTCATAGGCCGACCAACTGACCGCACCCTGCATGGTCAGGGGACCACCCGTCAACTTCTTACCCTTTATCTCCTGCAACTCGCTGTTCACATAGGCTACCGGACCGCTAAACAGATAACGGCTGGTGGAATTAGCTGCTGAAAAGGGCGCATTGGTCATTACCATTGCCGGACTCACCTGCTGGGTGGCAGAACCGGAGTTGGTGACCGTATAACCGGTTGAAAAAAGAAAACTGTCCCCGTCAAAGCTCAGGGTGCGTACAATAGTAAGTCCATTTTCCAGGGTAGCGGTCATGACCAGCTCACCCTTGCTCCCTTCCTGCAGACTCAGTTTTTCCCTGTCCGCCTTGAAAACAGGCAGAATGGCTGCTGCACCGTTATCCAAGGTGAAGACAAGGGGAAACTCAGCAGGATTACTGGTCATGACCAGCTCCATTGGTGCAGCATTTTTATCTTTTTCGATCCGGTACTTTTTAAGAACAAAGCTTTTAAGACCGCCGCCCTGTTCGAAAAAAACTGCCGTGTACAGGGGGGTATCCACTGTTATATCGCGGGCATTTTTGTCAACCGCTACGATTGGCGCGCTGGGCGGGCTTACTGCAGGTGC
>JAUWLT010000247.1 GCA_030613515.1 Desulfobulbaceae bacterium | reverse complement strand
GGACCATTGCCGTTTCAGAACGTGAGAAACGGCAATGGGAGAGGGCTGTAAAGAGAAATCAATCGAAATTGGAACCGTCCATGTAGGGCATGTCACGTTCAATAAAACGGCCGAGATTTTCAAGTCCCCGGTCACGGGCACCGGCATTATAGTCGGTCTGTGCCTTGCCTGCCCTGGCATTTTGTTTGGCATAAAAACGCCGGCGCTCCTCAAAGGTCTTGTTCCAGTGTTTGTACTGTTCAACGGCCAGTTTCTTAATATATTTCTGTTTCTTCAACTCGGTTATTTTCGTGTTTATTTCCGGCAGCAGGTTGATATACGGTGATTTTTTTGAAATGGTTATATGAAAATGCTGTATAGAGACCGGTTTATCCATAAAATCCACCTTATTTTCAGCATTGAGGAGCTTGGAGTAGATTATTGCCGGATACAGGTCAATGATCAGGTAGTCGGCCGTATCTTCAGCAAGCATTTGGAAGGCGCGTTCATAGGGAAGAAAGCTGACGTCCAGTTTTGATTTGATAAAGGCATCAAATTCTTCGCCGAAACTCTCTCCGGTATGCGCAACACCTTTTTTACCGATAAGGGACTGCCAGGAAGAGAAGGGGAACTGCTCACCTTTTTTAACCACAATAACCACCGGGCTATCAAGGTAAGGGATGGAGTAGTCCATGTAGGCGCGCCGTTCTTTATTATCATAAGGCGGATACAATCATATCTACAGCCCCGCTCCTGGCCTTATCCTGGACCTGCTGCCAAAACTGGACTCAACGGTTATGGTAAAAGGGACCTTGAGCTCAGACATGATCTTTGCCGCCACTTCCGGTCCCACGCCCAAGAGTTTATCCCTTTTGTCCCAGGAAACAGGCGGTCCGTCCGGATTGCCTGAGATAATCATGGGGGAGGCTGCCTGTGCCTGGAAAGCAGTAAAGAGCATTGCAGCCAGAAAAATAAAGAACAGAGATGTATAACGCATGGTAACTCCTGAAGTTAATCGGTCATTGATAGCAAACCCTGTGCCATGGTAAATTTGATAAAAATTGGACAGCACCGGGCGTCAATTCAATCGGTAGGGCGGGCTGTGCCCGCCGAATGCTGCAGCATGCCAAAGTAGAAGTACTCTATTATCCGGATGGCGGGCACAGCCCGCTCTACACACGAACCTACTAATTTACCTAAATAGTTATCTCCAGTCTACCTAAAAAGATAGAGTAGATTGGGGCAGTAGGCTGTGGCTGTACATATGCTGCGGGTCACCAGCTATCAAGAAATCATATTGACGCGCAAACCGTCGCAAAAATGTATCGGCAATGGCAAAAACAGAAGACCTGCCGGCAGACAGGGCCGCGTCTGCCCTGCCAAGGCTTTTCAAGAGCAGCTCTGCAGGGGTCTCAGACTCACGAATGTAAACACCCATGTCTGCCGGCAGTCCGACCAGGTCAGCGGCAGCGGATACCGCGTCTTCCAGAGTGCCCATCTGGTCAACCAGACCAAGTTCGAGGGCGGTGGCACCGTCCCAGACCCTCCCTTCGGCGATCTGTTCTACCTGGGCCGGTTTCATGTTTCGTCCCCTGGCAACGATATCGATAAATCTTCGGTAGCCCCGTTCCACACCCAACTGTATAGCTCTGCTGAAGTCCTCGGGTAAAGGTCTTGTCGGGTTGCCGGCCCCTGTCAGGCTGGTGGTTCCGGTTCCATCATTGAAGACTCCTGCCTTGGCCAGTGTTTTTTCAAAGGTGGGCAGTGCCCCGAAAATACCGATGGAACCGGTCAGTGTGGTGGGGGACGCAAAGATTTTGTCGGCATCGGCGGAAATCCAGTAAGCACCGGAAGCAGCCATGGAACCCATGGAGATGATAACAGGTTTTCCTTCCTGCTGGGCGAGAAGCAGTTCCTGGCGAATCAGTTCCGAGGCAAAAGCGCTGCCGCCGCCGCTGTCCACGCGCAGAACAAGCGCTTTGATACGGTTGTCCTTCCGTGCTCTGCGAATTTGTTTGTTAAGTGAATCGGAACCGATCTGGCCGATTTTTGATTCACCGTACACTATATTTCCCTGGGCAACGATGATGCCGACCCTGCCTTCATCGTTGCCTGGTTTTGCATATGCTGGTGTGATGGTTGTAAGGTAGTCGCTGATACCGATCTGTTTGAAACTGGAGCCATCCGTGTTGCTTCCCACCAGGGTTTTCAAGTATTTCCTGATGGCGGCCCGTGTCTTCAACCCATCAACCAGGCCGTTGTTCATGGCCATTTGCCCGGAATCCCCGCCAGCGGCCTGCATGTTGTCTGCCAGCCTGTTGGCCGCATTGTTGATTGCCCTGGGAGGGATCCCCCGGTGGGCTGCAATATCATTGCAGTACCGATCCCACAGGTTCGTCAGCCATTGCTGGTTTGCCTTTTTGGCCTCAGGCGACATGTTGTTGCGGATATACGGTTCCAGAGCCGATTTAAAGGTTCCGACTTTGAATATATGGAAGTTAACGGCCAGTTTGTCCAACAGGTCCCGCATGTACAGGCGAAAGACGCCAAAGCCTTTCAGGTTAACCGCACCCATGGGATTGAGGTAGATTTCATCAGCCCAGGATGCAAGATAGTACTGTCCCTGGGTCAGGTTGTCGCCAAAGGCAATGACAACCTTGCCGCTGTCTTTGAACTCGTCAATTGCCTTGCCGATGTCATGTAATTGGTTGAGGCCGGCCTGTTTCAGATGATCCGGAACTATAACGAGCAGTTTGATACGGTCATCGCTTGCTGCGGCCCGGATAGTGTCGATGATGTCCTGGAGCAGCAGTTCCTCATGCAGCGGTGCACCGGCCATATTATTTATCACCCGAGTTATGGGATCAAGGGCTGATTTTTTTTCAACGATGTCGCCCTGAGGTGCCAATACCAGCGCAGCGCCGTCCGGTACTTCGGTTTTTGGATGGTAGAAGAGCAGGACAAGGACCATGGTGATGAAGGAGAGCAGCAAGAGGCTGCTGAAAATTGCAGCAGCGGTGGTCAGGAATTTCCAGGCCCAGCGAAGGGGCAGGGATATCAGTAAAAATAATGATTTCAAAATAACACTCCGGATTATAAATTGATACTAACAGGTATGGATATGCTACTGCATAAAGAAGTAGTGTCAGGTGCAACAGAATACGGGATTTATCATTTTAATTCAAGCCGGAGGTTCCGGCTCGATCAATGCTGTGAGTATGTTTTCTGGATAACCGCTTTCTCCCGGTCTCTTTTTCCTGCCTGCTATCTTGCTTGTCAGCGGATTCGCTTTTGACGGCATAAACCTTGATTTTTCTTGCCTTGACAGATTGTAACAGGTACAAAAGGTTGGATTCATGTTTTTATTGATTGATTCATTTGACTCTGCCATGCAGATTTTTGGGATTTGTCTCCATGGCCGCAGGCTTTCAGCTTGTCGATGATCCAAAACACCATCATTGAGGTAATTATGTTTAGAGGTAGACAATGGGTAACGTGGGCGATGTATCTGCTCGCCATGAGTGCTGTAGTCCTGTTAACAGGTTGTGGAAGCCATAAGACCTATGGTGCGGTGAAGTTTATCAGCATGCCCCAGGGAGCTGAAGTGGTGAACCTGAAAGATGACGCCAACATGGGAATGACGCCGGTGCTGGTAACCTGGGAAGGTGAAGACGGAAAGCCGGAATATGTAACCGTGGAGATCACTAAAAAGGGCTTTCAGAATGAAATAACATCATTCTGGGTGAACACACGCC
>JAUWLT010000246.1 GCA_030613515.1 Desulfobulbaceae bacterium | reverse complement strand
GGTTTTTTCTCTATGTACTCCTTGTATTTGGAAAAAAAACCGTGCGCCCGAAAACATATCACAGGGATATCAAATTACATAGCCTGTTTAGCGGTGCTGTTCAATGGCAATAAAGTTGAGGGTAGTGTGAACGGTGAACAGGGGGAAAAGCAGAGCCATGAAAAAAATGTTGATAATCGGCACCATACTGATCAGGGCCGGAAAGATGCCCAGCCGAAAGGATCGTTTATAATGATCTCGCACCCAGGCGATTTTTCTACCCAGACTCCAGCGATGTCGGGATGCCGGATAATCGACAAACATGAGCGCGGAATAAAAGGTGTAGATGAGCAGGACTACGATCTGACCGATAATGGGAATAAAGTTGGCAAACAGGGCAGCAATGGTCACCAGGATGCCAACAGCACCGATTTTGCAGCCTTCGATCACATCAATGATAACACCTGAAACTGTGAATCCGTCCTCAATCTCAAAGGCATCGCCAAGATACGTTTTTTCGGTTGCCGTACTTAATAACACATAACCGGGTGCGGTCAGACAATAAGCCACCAGGAAGGAGAGGTAAAAGGCAATAACACGGGTGACGATGAAAAAGAGGTACTTGAGCACCCACCAGCCCTTGACCACGGACCAACTCAAAAATCCTGTGGACTCCAGTGGCTGTTGAAAAAAATGACCCGTCAACCCCTGAATAAACTCCAGAGCGCCAATATAACCAAGCCAGGTCAGGACACCGGTTGCCGCCACCAGCAGCAGACTCCAAGCCAGGATCTTTACATGTTTGAGAACAAAGGCAATGGAATAGGTGAGAGGTACCCATGGGGGAAGGACGGGTTGTCCTGTTGCTGAATTCATCTGGTGCATTTTTCTAAATATTATTGTTCTTCCATATACGTGGCAGGAGCAGCATCTCGCCGCGAAAACAGTACCATTCGCGGCGAGGCGCCGCTCCTACGGAAACATTCATTTGCAAGTTTCAAACCTACGAAGTTTTTCAATCAATCCTGCAGCTTATCAAATGCTCGGTCCAGCTTGTACTTCCTGGAGGTTAGATATGCTTCAAGATTGCGCATCCTGGTCTCCATTTTTGAAAACCGGTGCCTGATGGTACCCATGGTGTCTGCGGGTGAACGGTGCATTGACTGCCAGAACTCGGTTTCTTCCGGTTCCACAACTACATCTTCAGGTTTATATTTGAGCAGCACCATGGCGGCAAAGTAACCGATAATGGTGGGCAGGGTAAACATGAACAGGGAGACAGCAACCAGAAAACGAACCGCGAGCCTGCTAACCCCGAAAAAATTACCAATGCCCGCACAGACACCGCCCAGCAGGCGATGATCACGATCACGGTATAATTTTGATGGATTATATTGTTTTGTACTTGTGCTCACACTCACTGTTCATTCCTCCAGTCAGGGTGTTTAATATCCAGAATCGTTTCCAGCGACTTAATACGCTTCTCCATACGAACAGAGTCTTCCCAGAGTTTCTCCAGAGCAGTCTCGTCCTCTTTTTTCAGGCCTCGCATGGACTTCATCCGGGTCAAATAATGCAGGAGAAGCCAGACCGGCAGGACCACCACCATAAAGACGATGGCAATGACAGTCAGCATGCCGAAAAGCGTGGTAGACATCTTTTTTTCTCCTTTATACTTTTGCTCAGCCCTGCTGCGCCTGGACCCGCTTCTTTAACTCGGCAAGTTCCTGCTCAACGGTATCTTCACTTGCAAGGTCGGCAAACTCTTCTTTGAGCGGCCGTTCCCGGCCAAGATCATACGATTCAACCTGGCCTTCGAGTTGGTCCATTTTACGCTCAATATGCTCAAACCGGCTCATGGCCTCATGGATACGGTCATCGGAAAGCGACTGCCGGGTCTTGATCCTGGAAGATGCTGTATCATGACGCATCTGCAACGCCTTTTTACGTTCCTTGGCCTCGGTCAGTTTTGCCTGCAATCGACCGATGTCTTCATTAAGCTGCTCCAGCTGGCTGTCTATCTCCAGGGACTCGATCTCCAGTTGATCAATCAGCTCCTGCAGGGACGCCTTTTCCGCCAAAGCTGCCCGGGCCAGGTCTTCGCGTTTACGACGAACGGCAAGCTCGGCCTTCTCCATCCAACCTTGTGTTTCATGACGCAATCTGTCAAGGCGACGGTGCAGCGTTTTTCGGTCGGCAATAGTGCGGGCCGCTGTTGTGCGTACCTCAACCAGCGTGTCCTCCATCTCCTGGATGACCAGACGAATGATCTTTTCAGGATTCTCAGCCTTTTCCAGCATTGCATTGATGTTGGAAGAAACAATATCGTTAAAACGTGAAAAAATACCCATGATCTACTCCTTTTTAAATCTCTCCTGCCCAGGCAGGGTGAACAATTTCGTTTAACCCATATATTCCACGAATCGTGCCAACCGCCGAATTGTCACAAAACGTTTTGATTTTATAAAATAAAATTGAATCTTCGCTCATAATTTCAGCTAACGAATGTTAATCAAATTGACAAATATTTAGTTAATGTATACATTTAATAGTGTATTTAGCCAATAACGCTACTGCGGGCGGCTCAGTTAGACTCGGACAAAGCAAAATATCGAATATCGAACAAGGAATTTCGAACCGCTGAAGTAAAAAAACTTCTAAATTCGACATTCCCTGTTCGATATTCTGCTGTTCAGCTGTTTTTCAGCCTCCAAGAACACGAAAACCAAAACTTAGATGCTTATTTATCCCTAGCCCCTCACCCCTAACCCCTTAACAAAAATGGTCACTCCAACCATCATCGGCCAATCTCCTCTCTTTCTTGAAACTCTGGACCACGTTTCCCGTGCCGCCCTGCTCCACCGGCCCGTAGTCATTGCGGGTGAACGGGGAACCGGCAAGGAACTGATCGCTGACCGGCTTCACTACCTGTCGCCGCGCTGGGACCAGCCCTTTCTCAAGATCAACTGTGCAGCTCTGCCGGAAAGCCTGCTGGAAAGCGAACTGTTCGGACATGAGGCTGGTTCCTTTACCAGTGCGAACAGACGTCATATCGGACGATTTGAACGGGCCGAGTCCGGTACACTTTTTCTTGATGAAATAGCGACCATGTCACCAAGGTTACAGGAAAAACTGTTACGAGTCATTGAATACGGGGAGTTTGAACGGGTGGGCGGATCCCAGACCCTGCACAGCCATGCCCGGATCATCAGCGCAGCTAACCGGGACCTGCCCGCTCTTGCCCGGCAGGGTAACTTCAGGCCCGACCTGCTGGACCGGCTGGCCTTTGACGTCATCACCTTGCCGCCCCTGCGTAGAAGGTGGGAAGACATCGCACTGCTCGCGGAACATTTTGCCCTCAACATGATCAAGGAAATGCGCCGCTCCTTTTTTCCCGGATTTACCGACCAGACAACGGAACAACTGTTGAACTATCACTGGCCTGGTAATGTACGGGAACTTAAAAGTGTAGTTGAGCGGGCCGTGTATGACAGCACGGAGGGAGATATTATTAAAAAAATTACCCTTGATCCCTTTGACTCCCCTTTCCGACTGAATAAAAAAATTGATGCCATGCCTGAAACAGGAAAGACGGGACAACCGCCCCATACAACATCTGCCGTACCGGAAGACTTCAAGGCGCATATCCGGGAAAGCGAGCAACATCTGCTACTGCAGGCACTTAAAGAAAATAAATACAACCAGCGGCTCACTGCAGAAGCCCTGTCCCTGAGCTACCATCAACTGCGCGGCTAC
>JAUWLT010000064.1 GCA_030613515.1 Desulfobulbaceae bacterium | reverse complement strand
TCTCAAGTACGACAGGGAACATGATCGCGTGTCCCTTGGTGTGAAACAGCTTCGTGATGATCCATGGGCTACCGTTACCGACAGGTATCCGGTAAACGAGACGACCAAAGGTAAGGTCGTGTCCATCACCGATTACGGTGTTTTTGTAGAGTTGGAAGAAGGTGTTGAAGGTTTGATCCATGTTTCAGAAATGACCTGGTCGAAGAAGCCACGTCACCCATCTAAGATGGTTTCGGTGAGTGATGAGGTCGAAATCATGGTGCTGAATATCGAGACCGAGACCAAGCGTATCTCTCTTGGTATGAAGCAGCTCCAACCGAATCCATGGGATCTGGTCACTGACAACTATCCGGTCGGCTCCGTTATTGAAGGTAAAATTAAAAACATTACTGACTTCGGCGTATTCATTGGGATCGAAGAGGGCATTGACGGTCTGATCCATGTATCTGATCTCTCCTGGACCGAGCGGATTAAGCATCCATCCGAGAAATATGCCAAGGGCGAAGATATCCAGGCCGTTGTTCTCAAGATCGACAAAGAAAATGAGCGGTTTTCCCTGGGCGTAAAGCAGCTGGAGCCGGATCCCTGGCAGGCTGCTGCCAGCAACTACCCCACCGGCACCATGGTTGAAGGCACTATCACCAACGTGACCGATTTCGGGGTTTTTGTTCAGCTGGAAGAGGGAATCGAGGGACTGGTTCATGTTTCCGAGATCAGCCGTGAAAAGGTCAAGACCCCGGTTGGTATGTTCAACGTGGGTGATACCCTGAAAGCCATGGTCATCAACGTGTCTGCCGAAGATCGCAAGATTGGACTGTCACTTAAGGCTCTGGAAGAGGGTGGTGATAAAGGGGCTACACCTGAAGAATATGCCAAAAAGGCTCAGAATTCCGGACCTTCCACCTTCGGTGATCTGCTCAAGGCAGCTGCCGGCTCTGAGGAGGAAAAGGACGACAAGTAGTCTCCTGTTTTGATAAACCCCAAAAGGGTACTTTTCCCTGTGCTGCTGTGCAGCCGCAGGATGGTACCCCTTTTTCATATTTTAACAATACCGGTCACTGTTGCGGCTGGCTCTATACAAATAAAAGGATTCAATCATGCTCAAGCGTGAACTGATAAATGGAGTTTCCGGGCAGCTGGTCGACTACTATAAACAGGATGTTGGCCAGGCCGTTGACATCATTTTAGAAGAGATATCCCAGGCCCTGACAGAGGGCCGGCGGGTGGAGATTCGTGGTTTCGGCAGTTTTTCCGTTCGTACACGCAAACCTCGTACCACCAAGAACCCGAAAACCGGCAAAATGATGGATATCCCGGCAAGAAAGACCCTGCACTTTACGATGAGTAAATCGCTCAAGGAAGTCCTCATCGAAGACAAGTAAGTACCGACCGCACTGTTTGAGCCGGTTAACCAGTTGCACGCACAGGTTAACCGGCTTTTTTGTATTTGGGAGGTTCAGAGTTTGAGGTTTAGCGTTACCCCGTTTCGATACTATGGGCGGGAATGGGCAGCTAAGGGGCTGTTACGAAATAAATGTAATGGTTATTTCGTAACAGCCCCTAAAGATCAGACAAAGGGTGAAATGTCGCCCTTGCCCTCACGCAGAATTTCAGGAGGGTCCGATATCAGGGAGATAACGGTTGAGGGATCGGGGTACACTTCACCGCCGTCGATGATCAGGTCCACCTGGTTGCCGAACAGTTCATTGACATCCAGACCGTCAACAACCGGTTCATGATGCTCTTCCCGCACCGCACTGGTATTCAGGACCGGATTTCCCAGCTCCTCGATAATGGCCAGGCAGATAGGATGATCCGGTACCCGGATTCCTACGGTTTTCTGCTTGGTAAGCATGATCTTTGGTACGAGCTTGGAGCCGGACAGGACCAGGGTATAGGGTCCGGGCAGGTTTTTGCGCATCAGCCGGTAGGCGGTATTCCCCACATGACCGTATTTGCTGATATTTTTCAGCGAAGAGCACATAAAGGTAAAAGGCTTGTACTTGGGCCGCTTCTTGAGCTGATATATCCGTTTGACCGCCTTCTGGTTAAAGATATCACAGCCCACACCGTACATGGTGTCCGTGGGATAACAGATGACCCCGCCCTTTTTCAAGATGTCAACTACCTGGCTGATGAGCCGGGGCTGCGGATTATAAGGGTTTATTTCAATAAGTCTTGCCATATTCCATCCTGTTGAATTGCCCGGTCACTAAAGCAGGAACAGGCTGGAAAATCCATAAAAAAAAGATCTTACAGCCCTACTCCTGTAACAGTATAAAGAAAAACATCTTTTTTCCGAGCCTGTATTTGCTTTTAGGCGATAACGTGCTACACTGTTCCGTAATAATCATTACCAGACAAAACCGTAAGGAGGGATAAAATGTTCGATCAGAACATACCCCCGGCATATACCTTTGATGACGTCCTGCTCGTCCCGTCGGCTTCGGAAATTCTCCCGTCGGAGGTTTCCCTTGCCACGATGCTGACCGATACGGTCAAGCTCAGTGCGCCTCTGGTCTCAGCGGCCATGGATTCGGTAACCGGACACCGTACGGCCATCAGCATGGCCAGGGAGGGCGGTATCGGTATGATCCATAAAAACATGTCCATTGACAACCAAGCCAGGGAAGTTGAACGGGTGAAGAAGTCTGAATCCGGCATGATCATTGATCCGGTCACGGTTACTGAAAATCAGAGTGTTGCCGAGGTGCAGTCCATCATGCGTCACTTCAAGATCTCCGGTTTGCCGGTACTCAGGGGTGACAAGCTGGTGGGAATCGTCACCAACCGCGACCTGCGCTTTGTCTCCGATGATGACCTGCGGGTAAACGACGTGATGACCAGCAGCAATCTGGTAACGGTTCCGGAAGGCATTGACCTTGAGCATTGCAAGGCTCTGCTTCACGAGCACCGGATCGAAAAATTGCTTGTGGTGGACCCCCAGGGTAACCTCAAGGGGTTGATCACCATCAAAGATATTGAGAAGATCAAAAAATACCCGCTGGCGGCAAAAGATGAGATAGGACGTTTACTGGCCGGAGCCGCCATCGGTGTAAGCCCGGACATGATGGCACGGACCGAGGCATTAATTACAGCGGGTGCGGATGTCATTGTCCTGGACTCGGCCCATGGCCATTCCGCCGGTATCCTGCAGGCGGTTCGTGACGTAAAAGGGGCCTGGCCGGATCTGTCGGTCATTGCCGGTAATGTTGCCACCGGCGAGGGCACTGCCGCCCTGATTGAGGCCGGTGCCAATGCGGTCAAGGTCGGCGTGGGGCCGGGTTCCATCTGTACCACCCGCATTGTGGCCGGTGTGGGTGTACCTCAGCTGACCGCACTTCTGGACTGCACGGAGGTGGGCCGCAAAAAAGGTATTCCCGTCATTGCCGACGGCGGCATTAAGTTTTCCGGTGATATCTGCAAGGCCATTGGTATCGGTGCCCACACCGTGATGATCGGTTCGCTGTTTGCAGGTACCGATGAGACTCCGGGCGAAACTTTTCTCTACCAGGGCCGCAAATATAAAGGGTACCGGGGCATGGGCTCACTGGGTGCCATGGAAAAAGGCTCCAGCGACCGCTATTTTCAGAATAAAGAGAGTGAGCCGTCCAAGCTGGTTCCGGAAGGCATTGAAGGCAAGGTTCCCTATCGCGGCTCTATTTCCGAGGTGATTTACCAGCTGTTAGGCGGACTGCGCTCCGGCATGGGGTATACCGGAGCTGCCAGCATCGAAGAGCTGCATAAGCGGGCAAAATTTGTTCGCATTTCCCCGGCCGGGCTCCGTGAGTCCCATGTCCATGATGTCATCATCACCCGTGAGGCACCAAACTACCGGACAGAAAGCCTGTAACCTAAGTGTAACAAAGGGACAAGGGGCCAGGGACCAGGGATGAGCAACTACCTCGCCCTCAGGTTTCTGCGTCTCCTCCCCTTATACCTTTTACCTTATACCTTGTACCTTCATTATGTCCGTACACAACGATAATATTATCATCCTTGATTTCGGTTCCCAGACCACTCAGCTCATTGCGCGTCGTATTCGTGAGCAGAAGGTGTACTCTGAAATCCACCCCTATACCCTCTCCCTGGATAAACTGAAGGGTATGGAGCCCTCAGGCATTATCCTGGCCGGCGGTCCGGCTTCGGTCTATGATGACGATGCCCCGATCTCGGACCAGTCTATTTTTGAACTCGGCGTACCGGTACTCGGTATCTGCTACGGCGCCCAGCTCATGATGCAGCAGATGGGCGGCCGGGTAGAGCAGGCCAAAAAGCGGGAGTTCGGCAAGGCTGAGCTCAACATAACCTATACTGCCGGTCTGTTTGCCGGAATGGAAACCGCCCCGAGCCGCCACCAGGTCTGGATGAGCCATGGTGACCGCATTGAAGAGGTTGCGCCCGGCTTTGTCGTCACCGCAGACAGCAACCACTCTCCCTATGCAGCCCTGCGCCATGAGGAAAAGCCCTTTGTTGCGGTTCAGTTCCACCCCGAGGTGGCTCACACCCTGATCGGCACCGACGTGCTGCGCAACTTCATTTTTGGTCTCTGTAACTGCGAACCCACCTGGACCATGCACTCCTTTATCGAGTCAACGGTTGCAGATATCAAGGCAAAGGCTGGAAGCGACAAGGTGATTTGCGCCCTGTCCGGTGGTGTTGACTCCTCGGTGGTGGCGGCCATGGTCCACCGGGCCATCGGCGACCAGTTGACCTGTATTTATGTCAACAACGGGTTGATGCGTACCGGTGAGAGTGAAAGCGTGCTTCGCTTTTTCCGTGAGAAGACAGACCTGCAGGTAATTGATGTTCATGCTGAATCCTACTTTCTTGACCAGCTGGCCGGGATCGCTGATCCGGAAGAAAAACGCAAACGGATCGGCTACGGCTTTATCAAGATTTTTGAGGAAGAGGCTGGCAAACTTGGCGAGGTGAAATATCTGGCCCAGGGCACCCTCTATCCCGACGTGATCGAGTCGGTGGTCTTTCGGGGAAAGGCTCCTATTAAGTCACACCATAATGTGGGCGGGCTGCCGGAGCGCATGAAGCTTGAACTGATTGAGCCGCTACGCGAGCTGTTCAAGGACGAGGTCCGTGAACTGGGCCTGGAGTTAGGTCTGCCTGAAGAGGCTATTTATCGCCAGCCCTTCCCGGGCCCGGGCCTGGGAATCCGGATCATGGGTGATGTCACTGAAGAGCGGCTGCATATCCTGCGTCAGGCCGATGTAATTGTACTGGACGAGATGAAGCATTCGGGCTGGTACCGCAAGGTCTGGCAGTCCTTTGCCGTGCTGCTGCCCATCCAGACAGTCGGCGTCATGGGCGATGGCCGCACCTATGAGAACGTGATCGCCATCCGCTCCGTTGACAGCCGTGATGCCATGACTGCAGACTGGTCACAGCTCCCTTATGACCTGCTGGGCCGCATCTCCACCCGCATTGTCAACGAGGTCCGCGGGGTCAACCGGGTTGTTTACGATATCTCCTCCAAACCACCTTCCACCATTGAGTGGGAGTGAGTGACAGGTATTAGGCTTCAGGTTTCAGTTACCCTGACCTGATACCTGACACCTGATACCTTATACCTGATACCCATGCTTAAAACCGGAATATACGTCGACGCCGAGAACATCAAGATGAGTGGCGGTTATGGCATGCGCTACGATGTGCTGGTAGATCTTGCCAACAGCGGCACCTCTGTCATGCTGCGCGCCAACTCTTACCTGGCTGAGGACCGGGAGCGGACCCGTAAAGACCCGGACTACCGTCAGAAGGTCTACTTTTACCACAACATTCTCAGGCAGTGCGGCTTCAAGATTATCAAGAAATACGTGCGCCGCTACCATGACGAGGACGGCAACGTTACCACTAAGGCCAATGCGGACATGGACCTGGCCATTGATGCCCTGCTTCAGGCCCGCAACCTGGACCGAATCATCCTGCTTACCGGTGACGGTGATTTTATTCGCCTGGTCACGGCCCTGCAGAACATGGGCTGCCGGGTGGAGGTGATCGCTTTTGATAACGTCAGCCATGATCTGCGTGAGGCTGCGGACTCCTTTATATCCGGGTTTCTTGTCCCCGGCCTGCTGCCCATCCAGGCAACCGTCCAGAATGGCGAGGGAAAATGGCAGCGGGGAACTGTGGCCAACTTCAACCCGGACCGCGGTTTCGGCTTTTTCCGCTACTTCCGTATGCAGAATGATATTCTGAAAGCAGAAACCGTTTTTTTCCACCTCTCAAAATCCACCCTGGAGGGAGATCATCACTTCCAGGATCCGAACCGGATTTTTGAATTTCGTATCGTTGACAACCCTTCCAATGACAACCGTTCCGAGGCCTGGGATATTCGTCTGGTGAAAGAAAGCTGATATTGAAACGGAGTTGGAGTTTCTTATGTGGAAAATTACAATAGATGATGATAAATGCACCGGTTGTGGTGAATGCGTTGATTCCTGCCCTGGTGAAGTGTATGAGCTTAAAGACGGCAAGGCGGTGCCGGTCAACGTGGATGAGTGCCACGGCTGCCACACCTGCGAGGCAGTCTGTGACGAGGATGCCTGCCACGTAGAAGAAGATGAGTAATCCGGAGGCGCCAAGTGCCCAGAGACATTCCCGTTGGTAATGGATCTCTCCTTATAAATTTTGACCATACCGGTCAGGTTCGCGATATTTACTGGCCCTATGTGGGGCAGGAAAACCATACCTCCGGCCAGGTCTGCCGCATGGGGGTCTGGGTTGATGGAGCCTTCAGCTGGCTTGACAGCGATGACTGGCAGCGCCGTCTCTGCTACTTCAAAGACTCCCTTATTACCGATTCCACCCTGGAAAACAGCAAACTCGGGCTCAGGCTACTGCTGCGTGACGGAGTGGATTTCCATGAAGACCTGTTTCTCCGCCAGTGTACGGTTGAAAACCTGGAGAAAAATAACCGGCAGGTCCGTCTCTTTTTCTGCCATGATCTCACCATTTCCGGTACCACGGTCGGTGACTCGGCCTATTATGAACCTGAACAGCAGGCCCTGTTCCACTACAAGGGAAAATGCTGGTTCAAGATCGAACTGCTCAGAGGCTGGCCCGGTAACTGGCAGGGTGGTCTGGATCAGTGGGCAATCGGTATCAAGGACGTCCGGGACCTGGAAGGGTCCTGGAAGGATGCCGAAGACGGCGAGCTCTCCGGCAACCCGGTGGCCCAGGGCAGTATTGATTCGGTCTGCGCCCTGCATCTGGACCTGGAACCCCGGGACCAGGCAACCGGCTGGTACTCCATGGCCATCGGTGTCGACTATGCAGCCGTCACCCGCATCTCGCGCAGCTTTGCCCGCAAGGGCCCGATTGTCTTTCTTGAGCGAACAGCGTCCTACTGGCAGCTGTGGGTCACCAAGGGCGATGAAACGCTGGAGCAAATACCGGCCAACCTGGCCAACCTCTTTCGCCGCAGCCTGCTGGTCCTGCGTACCCAGATCGATAACCATGGCGCAATTATCGCGGCCAATGATCACGATATCGCCCAGTTTAACCGGGACACCTACTCCTACATGTGGCCCCGCGACGGAGCACTGGTGGCTGCGACCCTGATTAATGCAGGTTATTCGGAAATTTCCCGCCGCTTTTTTGACTTCTGCCATCGGGTCATCACAGACCAGGGATTCCTGCTCCACAAGTACACCCCGGATGGTTCACTGGCATCATCCTGGCACGCCTGGTATGCCGGAGGTAAAAAACAACTGCCCATCCAGGAGGATGAAACCGCCCTGGTACTTTGGGCTCTGTGGCGTCATTTTGACCGGTTCCGCGATATTGAATTCATCAAGCGCCACTACCGCGGTCTGATCATTCGGGCCGCCAACTGGATCTGTTCCTATGTTGACGAAAACACCGGCCTGCCTCTGCCCTCATGGGATCTGTGGGAAGAGCGGTACGGTGTACACAGCTGGACGGTTGCCTCGGCCTGGGCGGGACTTTCGGCGGCAGCAAATTTTGCCCAGGCCTTTGGTGAGAACGAACTTTCCCTCCACTATCAGCGCACGGCAGCCAGGATGCAGGAGGCGGCTGAGAAACTGCTGTGGAATGAAACCGCGGGTTGTTTCAGCCGCTCCCTGTTGCCTGGACCAGACGGCGTCTACCTGGACGAAACCATGGATGCCTCCCTCATCGGTCTCTGGTATTTCGGCATGTTTGCCCCTGAAGATCCAAAAATTATCCGCACCATGGAGACCATGCGTGAACGGTTGTCCGTGCGTACCAGGGTGGGCGGCATTGCCCGCTACGAAAACGACTATTACCATCAGGTCAGCGATGACATTGCAAAGGTGCCCGGCAACCCCTGGTTCATCTGTACCCTGTGGCTGGCCCAGTGGTATATAGCCTCCGCAACTACGCAGCAGCAGCTGGAAAAGGCCCTGGACCTGATCAAGTGGACAGCGGAACGTACCCTGCTCTCAGGCGTCATGGCCGAGCAGGTCCACCCCTTTAGTAATGCCCCCCTGTCGGTCAGTCCCCTGACCTGGAGCCATGCCACTTACGCGGCAACTATCCTCGAATACCGGCAAAAAATGAAGGAGCTATCCCATGGTTAACCGAGCTGTCCTGGCAGGAGATATCGGTGGCACCAAGACCACCCTGGCCCTGTATGGACAAACTGATGAGATTCTCCGGGAAGCAACATTTAAAAATTACAAATTTGACAGTCTGCAATCTGTAATCAGCAACTTTCTCACCGGTCTGGACCATCCGCCCGCCCGTGCCTGCTTTGGTATTGCCGGGCCTGTCAAGGGAAACCGGGTACGCATGACCAACCTGGAGTGGACCATTGACGGCAGAGAGCTTGCCGATCATTTTGCTCTTGAGCATGTACTTCTGGTCAATGATCTTGTGGCTACCACTGCCGGAGCTGTACTCCTGCCTGCAGAAAGCCTGGTCACCATCAACAACGGTCGCCCCGACCAGAAAGGGGCGATAGGAGTCCTGGCACCGGGCACCGGACTTGGCCAGTCCTTTGCTGTTAAGGTGAACAACCGGCTTCAGCCCTTTCCCTCCGAGGGCGGCCACTGCTCCTTTGCTCCCCGCAACCAGGAACAGATACGGCTGCTGGAATTCATGCTTGAGAAACGACCGCATGTAAGTGTGGAACAGGTCTGCTCGGGTATGGTCATACCGGATCTTTTTGCTTTCATGACCATGCACAGTCCGGAACCGGAATGGCTGGCACGACATCGTAGGGAGTCGGATGATCAAACACCAAGCATTGTTCAGGCTGCTAATGAGGCTCTGGCCGGAGGGCCTGCCTGTGAACCGGCAGTCCGGACTGTACAGCTCTTTGTCGATATCCTGGCTGCCGAAGCTGCCAACCTTGTCCTCAAGGTGTTGGCAACCGGCGGCATTTATCTGGGAGGGGGTATTCCGCCCCGGATACTATCTTTTTTTGACCAAGAACGTTTTATGCACATTTTCTGCCGCGGAGTGTACCGGGAAATGCTCGCTGATATTCCGGTACATATCATCCGGGATCCAAAGACAGCACTGATCGGAGCACGGGAGCTGGCGGTTGCCATTTAAGAGGTGTGGCGGGGGGACATTCCATCGAATTAAATACGTAACATCATGTAATTATTAAGACTGAGTTAGATAGCTTCTTGCTGGTACTGTAAAAAGTACTGTAAAAATAAAATGTCACTCACGCCACAATCCTCAATTTCTTGTAAGCTGCCAGCTCGTATTTTTTATTATTCCCCACCCTGATAATATCTTATCCGTTACAAGGTAACACTTCCGCCTGGTAAAAAAAAACAGGTGCAGATCCCCACTATGGATAAATTTTATCCATAGTGTTCATTGACTCCAACGTCTCCATAATCTATGATTTTGATAGTGGAGATGAAGAAAATAGGACTGCTCTTGATTTGTGCCTGCGCCTTTTTTGTCGGTGGGTGTTCTGTTGTGAGCCATAGGCCCCCTGGGCATGATCCGGCTGGTCCGGGAAATAGCGAGAATGCTCCAGGCCACAACAAAGGGCATGTGCCACCGGGACAGGCGAAGAAGTAATGACCGTGGAGAGAAGGATGAACTGTTGATATGTGGCCTACTACATGTGGTGTTAAGATGGTACGTTGCATGCGTGTATAATGTGGCTTGACAGTTGTCAACCGCCGGTAATATAATATGTCTAACAGAGAGCCATTTTACCAGATAACTCGTGTGAGAAGACTTGCCCAAGAGGGAAAGTGCGACGTTCTTGGTCGTGCAAGACGTACAGCGCTTGATGATTTTGGGTGGAATTATGCCGATATAAAAAGAGCTATCAAAACCCTGCAGAAAAAAGACTTCCTAAAAACAGAACAGAAATACGACAACCCCGGATTATATGTAGATTTTTATAAAGCACGGGGCCTACTTGGTGAAAATGTTTATTTGCATTTCCGCATTGAAGGTGGTCGGCTTATAATTTGCAGTTTTAAACGGATATAAATATGAGATGCTATGATTGTGGTGGTTATTTTGTGGAGCATTTTGGGGCATTAGTGCTACATGATAACGTTATTGGTGATTATGTCATCGACAATGTAGCCTATCGCAAGTGTGATAATTGCGGAGAATTGCTCTTCCCGGATGAGGCATGGAAGGCGGCGGATCAGGAATATGAAAGGGTTAAAGAAGAACTCATTGGTAAGTTGCCAATAGGTGAGTTTATCTTTGCTGCGGACGCGTATTCAATCCTTAACATCACGCGGCAAGCCTTTCACAAGAACCGCAGAATAAAAAATGGATTTATCCATTCAAAATCAATGAATGGACGGAAAGTGTATCACAAAAGGTCGGTTGAATTGTTCGCGGAAAGCGGTGATGGTAGATTCCCACTTATTATAAAGCAGGACGAGAAGGAAAAAGAGTATATCTTCGTTTCGGTCCCATACCTTGTCTGCCAAAACAACGACCACAACGATCACGGTGAGTTGGGTGATATGGGCGGCTGGCGACTAATGAACAATTCAACACCAAGGCAATGGTATGACGCATAAGAAAGAACCTGGCAAAAAACAGGCTGTAGAGTTGCATGTTGACCGAAGTTTAAAGAATCTGTGGGTTGATACCCTCCATCTCGCAGGGAGGAAGGATAATATGTGCTTGATCAGGCTATCAACAAACCTCCCGGAAGGTCTTTACGAGCAAGTTAGGTTCATGACCAGCAAAACCTTGCTGAAAGGCTTTGTGGATTTAATCTGTAGTACAATTAACTATTACCCGGTTAAGCCACAGAAAAAAGAGCAAAAGGAAAAAACGAATCCGGAAGAGAACGCGACAGGGACCCTGCAGTGAAAGTTGCAAATTGGTTAGCCGAATTTCAACGTCAACAAATGAAAGCATAAGTTTACCGGCAGTTGCCTGACAACCAAATGAGCGTCCACCAACTAACAGACGGTCGCTGGATCTGCCGCTACCCAAAGGGAAAGGACCGGGAGCGCCAATCGCGCTGCTTTTTTTATTCCTTCTCGCCTCCAATGCATTCCACTTCCCCTCTTTGATATTGCTACAAATTAAAGACAACAGGCTTGTTTGTCGGATTGTACCGCCCATTACATACAAATACCGAAGTGATGGACATCGTGTTACCTCTCCTAGTGGCGCCTAGGTTGATGAGTGTAGTTGAAGCGGCATGAAGAACATGCTCTGTCACTGCAACAACAGCGAAGATTGAAAAGGAACAAGTAGATTTTAAGATGGGAAAAATTGTAGGAAGAAAAAAAGACAGATCACCTGTCAAGGAGCAAACATTACGTCACTATGGGCAATCCCTTGATGAGGAGTTTGACAGGATCCTTAATGATGAAATAGCTATCTATCTAATTGGAGGAAGCTTCCTGATCATAATTACAGTGCTTGAGTGGTGGCGCTGGTATAAGTCCATACCACCGAATCCTCTTTTATACAGCCTTATCACTCTTCTTGTAATACCTGTCTTGGCCCTTCTGATACGGAAAAAATTTAAACAACTCCAGAAGATAAAACAGGGAAGAAAAGGAGAGAGATTCGTTGGTCAAGCATTAGAGAATCTAAGAGGCTTATAGTGCGTCGCATATGAATTGATACGAGATGTCATCCCTTCATTGGTGGGCACAGCCCACCCTACGATGCAACAGTTTGCTGGTAAGTGGGTCTTTTGTAGGGTGGGCTATGCCCACCAGTTCCTAGTATTTTGTAATTATTCAAGTATCAATTCAATTGCGTAGATCTATA
>JAUWLT010000258.1 GCA_030613515.1 Desulfobulbaceae bacterium | reverse complement strand
TTGCTTCCGGCTACCCGGTACTGCCGGTGGCCACCCTGCTTCAATCCGTGCATGATATCACCCGTACCCCGAAGCAGTTGGAGCGGCTGTTGACCGGTCTGCCCATGCGCTGGACCTGGGCCAGGAATCTCACTCGTGATGCGGCCGTGCTGGTGCCGTTTTCCTGGTTTTATGCCATTAACGAGTTCAATGGGCCCTGTGCCGGTAACACCATTGAAGAGGCCATCCTGCAGGGAATCAGCGAAGTGGTGGAACGACATGTCTGTGCTGTAATTACCAGGGAGAAAATCCGTACCCCTGCCATTGATCTCTCCACAGTCACAGACCATGTTGCTAAAGAGCTGATTGATAAATTTGAACGCAACGGCATTAAGCTGTATGTCAATGACTTTTCGCTTGATACCGGTATTCCGACCATCGGCGCAATGGCTTGGGATCCGAGTACTTTTCCGGACACGAGCGAGCTGGTTTACACTGCCGGAACCACACCGGGTGCAGATAAGGCGCTGATTCGTGCCTTGACTGAGGTCGCCCAGTTGGCAGGTGATTTTGAATCAAGCTCCAACTATGTGGCTTCCGGTCTGCCCAAGCCACTCGAACTTGCTGACATTGATTATGTGGTGCATCCTGAAAAAAATATTGGTATCGATCAGATGAAGGATCTCTGTGACGATGATATGCTGCAGGAACTCAAAAATTGCCTGGACGCATTGCAGAAAATCGATATGGAGGTGTTGGTCGTTGATACTATGCACCCAAAACTGCAAATTCCGGCAGCCTATACCATTATTCCCGGTGGTCATTTTCGTGAACGGGCTGATTCCGGCGATGCCCCCCTGTTTGCAGCTAAGCTTGCAGCTGAATTGCTGGAAACGGCAGCTCTTGAAGAAAAACTCTCTGCCATGCAGCAGGAGTTACCGGATGCCTATTACCTTGAATTTTATCGTGGCCGCAACTTGTACGACCAGGGACTTGTTGAACCGGCTTATGCTTGTTTTCAGCGTGCCCTGACTCTGGAACCCAATGACGAGGATAAGCCGTATCTCTACTCCTATCTAGGCAGTTGTCTGCGAGATATGCAGCGATTTGAAGAGGCTGTACCCGTCCTTGAAAAAGGACTGGAGTGTGATGAGGAGCGACCGGACATTCATAACATCCTGGGGGTATGTCACTTTAAGGCGGATCGATTTGATAGTGCTGTGCACCATTTTCAGCGGGCAGTGGAACTTAACCCGGTATCTGCTATTGACTACGCCAACCTGGCCATCAACCTGCAACGTCTTGGCCGTAATGTTGAGGCCATCCACAACTACCAGGTAGCCCTGGACCAGGATTCTTCCATCACCTTTGCTGCAGAGAATCTTGCTCGACTATTGGAAGAACAGGGTTGATTAAGCGTATGAAGGCCTTACCTGAAAATCCAGGCAAGATCCTGATCCGTTCCACCAACTGGATCGGAGATGCGATCATGACTACGCCGGCGGTCCGGACAATCCGGCAGAATTTCCCTGATGGTGACATAACCCTGCTGGCCCTGCCATGGGTGGCGGATGTATTTGCTGCCTGTCCGCATATTGATCATATATTTGTCTATGATAAAAATGGTCGCCACCAGGGACTCAAGGGCAAACTCAGGCTCGCAGCAGATTTGCGAGCAGAAAATTTTGATCTGACCATCCTGCTGCAGAATGCCTTTGAGGCCGCCCTGATTACCAGACTGGCCGGCATACCGATTCGGGCCGGATATACAACGGACGGCAGGGGGATCCTTCTTACTCATGGGGTCCATAAGCATCCGGACATCGGTAGCAAACATCAGGTCCATTATTACCAGGAGATGCTACGCGGGCTGGGACTGCAATCGGGACCAGACTTACTGGAGCTCTTTCTTGAGCCATCTGCAATCCAGGAGGCAGAGGCTTTGCTGGAGAAGGCAGTACAGGGTAGGGGGGTACCGATCATCGGCCTCAATCCCGGTGCTGCCTACGGACCAGCCAAACGATGGCCGGTACGAAAATATGGAGAACTAGGCCGTCAACTGGCAACAGCAACAGATGGCCTGATCCTGATCTTTGGGACAGAGGCTGATCAAGGGGCGGCAGCTGAGATTTCAGAAGCTGCCGGTGAACGGGTGCTGGATCTTACCGGCAAAACCAGTCTTGCCCTTGCCCTGGCGCTTATTGATCGCTGCCAGGTATTTGTGACCAATGATTCCGGGCTCATGCATGTGGCAGCGGCCTTAAGTACCCCTCTGGTTGCCATTTTTGGCTCAACTGATCATATTGCGACCGGTCCGTACAGTGATAAGGCAACCATTATCCGCAAACCCCTGGACTGCAGTCCCTGCATGAAAACCCATTGCCCGAAAGAACATTTCCAGTGCATGGAGCAGATAACCGTGGACGAGGTGGCGGAAGAAGTCCTTAAGTTATTGAAAAATAAGGTAGAGTAACTCAAGCTCGATCTGAGAATTTTCCAAATCAAATTGAACTGAAACTGACACTATCAGGAAGTATATGTAACAAATCCTGCTTTTTCTTTTTCAGAAAAAACAGGATGTTAATAATCAAATTATACCATATCTTCGGCTTTTATTTTGTTACGTATAATCAGGAAGAAGATTAAACCACAATTTTCCTTAAATGGTAAATATTACCATTGGCATCCTCTCAATTCTTTTCACAATCCCAGTTAAAGATATTTTATTTGTGATTGAATAAATAATACAGTTAAATATCTTGTTGATCAGGTATCGGTTCTCCAGGAACTGACAAGTAAATTTCAGAAGAAGGTAGAAGGTTAGTGGTACAGGCAAGATGGAGGGGGGCTATAAAAAAACCTAATGATAATGAGTTCCGGTGACACACAACATGACATTACATGAAAGATACACAGCAGAAGTTCTTGATCTTGACAAAGAAGGTGAAGTTCATAAAATTTGTACAACAATGCGTAATATTATGGGCACTAAACTGCGTAGACGTGGTGCCGTGATAGCTGTTTCCGGTGGCATTGACAGCTCTGTTTGTGCGGCGCTTGCTGTACGAGCTTATGGAAAAAACAAGGTTTTTGCTCTACAGTTACCAGAGGTCGATTCAGACAGGGACACGCAATCAAGAAGCACTCTACTGATTGAACATCTTTCTGTTGAATCACTCCATCAGAACATAGAGAGCACTCTTGAATCCATAGGCTGCTACAGTCAGCGTGACCAGGCTATACGGACGGTCTTTCCGGAGTTCAACAAGGACTGGAAAAGTAAGATTACCATAGCCGGAGGCATGGAAGGCCGGTTCAATCATTTCAGATTGGTAGTTCAAGACCCCAGAGGTAAGATTCATGAACAGCGCCTACCCCTGAAACCATACCTGCAGATTGTTGCCGCCACAAATTATAAACAGCGCATTCGAAAAACCATCGAATATTTCCATGCCGACCGCCTTAACTATGCTGTTATCGGAACACCCAACCGATTGGAATTTGATCAGGGT
>JAUWLT010000156.1 GCA_030613515.1 Desulfobulbaceae bacterium | reverse complement strand
GAATTCTTACTCTTTGATACCACCTGGTCTTCCGTATAGCTAAAGGTAAGATCAGGATTAATCAAGGTGATATCTGCAGCAGCACCAGTGCTGAGCGTTCCTGCCGCAAGGCCAAGAATCCGGGCCGGATTAACGGACATCAACTCTATTAGCCGTGTTTCATCAATCAGCCCATCCCGCACCAGGGCAAGGGACAGGGGCAACGATGTTTCCAGGCCGATAATGCCGTTCATGGCAAGATCAAATTCCACCTCTTTGTCCAGGATGGAATGAGGGGCATGATCAGTTGCTATGGCGTCAAAGGTACCGTCGGCCAGCCCTTGCCTGACCGCCTGCCTGTCCTCTTCGGAGCGCAGGGGCGGATTCATCTTGGCATTGGTATTATAGCCCTCAACCGCTTCATCGGTAAGGGTAAAATAATGGGGAGTGGTCTCGGCGGTCACCTGTACGCCCCTGGCCTTGGCTGCACGGATCAGATTCGTACTCATGGCGGAACTGACATGGGCGATATGGATTTTCGTATTAGTGTATTCAGCCAGGGCAATCTCACGGTAAACCATGATCGACTCAGCGGCAGTGGGGATTCCCTTCAGCCCCAGGCGGGTGGAAACTACGCCTTCGTTCATTACCCCGTGACTGAGTGAAGGCTCCTCGCTGTGCGAGATAACCGCCAGCCCGTAATCACCTGCATACTCCAGGGCCCGGCGCATGAGCTGGCTGTCACGCACCGGAAGACCGTCATCACTTACCGCAACAATACCTGCCTCTTTCATGTCGCCGAATTCGGCCAGGCTTCCGCCTTCACTGTTCTTGCTGATCGCCCCCACCGGGTAGACCCGGGCAGCCCCTTTTGCCGCCTGCGCAAGAATCAGTAAGGTAACTGCCCGGCAGTCATTTACCGGCCTGGTATTGGGCATACAGGCAACACCGGTGAATCCGCCTGCGGCGGCAGCCTTTGTTCCGGAGAGAATATCTTCCTTATACTCCTCTCCCGGTTCCCGCAAATGCACATGCATATCAATGAGACCGGGCACTACCCAGTACGCCTTAGCATCTATCTCACGGGCATCAGAAGGAATACCATCATCGGGATCGACAATACACCCATCCACCACCAGCAGGTCACCCTGGCGGTCAACATTGTTTGCCGGATCAATAATCCGACCATTTTTTATAAACAGAGAATCCGACATGTTTTTCCTATCTCTTAATATCCTGCCCCAAAACCAAAATTTAAACCGAAACTCTCAAACCTTACACCTTGTACCTTTTACCTTATACCTGCCCCTCAACTATTCCCCATAACCAGATACAGCAGCGCCATGCGAACGGCAACACCATTTGTCACCTGGTCCAGGATCACCGACTGGGGTCCGTCCGCCACATCGGGCATCAACTCTATGCCACGATTGATAGGCCCCGGGTGCATGATCAGTCCATCCGGCTTTGCCCAGGACGCGACCTCCCGGTTAACCCCGTAAAATCTGGCGTATTCACGAAACGAGGGCAGGAGAGGGTCATCCTGACGCTCCTTCTGGATACGCAGGGTCATGACAACATCAGCGTCCTGGACCGCTTCTTTCAGGCTCTTGCAGACCGTTGCCCCTAATGAGTCCAGATCAGGAGGAATAAGAGTCGACGGTCCATACACAAAAACCTGCGATCCCATTCGAGTGAAACCTAAAATATCCGAATGCGCCACCCGGCTGTGCAGAATATCCCCGATAATCGCTACCTTCAGGCCATCCAGCCGCCCCTTGTGCTCGCGCACCGTTAACATGTCCAGCAACGCTTGAGAAGGATGTTCATGGGTGCCGTCTCCTGCGTTGATCACAGCTGCATTTACGTAACGGGTAAGCATATGGGGGGCACCGGAAAAGGAGTGGCGGATAACAATAATGTCCGGTTGCATGGCCGTGATATTACGGGCCGTATCAATGAGTGTCTCCCCCTTGGTTGCGGAACTGGTGGAGGTGGAGATACTAAAGGTATCCGCACTCATTCGCTTGGCAGCAATTTCAAAGGAGAGACGGGTACGGGTGGAAGGTTCAAAAAAAAGATTGATAATGGTGTTACCGCGCAGAGTCGGCACCTTTTTAATAGGCCGGAAGGAAATTTCTTTAAAGGATTCCGCAGTGGTTAATATGTGATCAATATCATCAACTGATAAATGGTCTATACCAAGAATATGCCGGTGAGAAAAAAAATATCCAGTAGCCATAATTTTTTTTGAAAGTTTCGATCCTCAACCTTTGGTTTAGCGAGCTATTATGTTTCGCTATACAGGTATTCGACCTGCTGGGGTTTCACAGGCAATCAGTGAACAACGTTCCCGATTCTGCTCCAGCGAACAGAGGTGAACCGGTCAACAGACAGTATCGGTTTCTTAACATCCCAGGACCAGTACAGAATGAAGGCCTTGCCACGCACTGCCTTCAAGTCAACAAACCCCCAGAAGCGACCGTCAAAGGAGTTATCCCGGTTATCTCCCATGACAAAAATATGGTCTCCCGGCACGGTAACAGGGCCGAAGTTATCACGTGGACCCGCTGATGCAGGGAGTATCTTGCGGTCGGTGTACACACCGTGTTTATCAGCAAAGGGTTTGCCGTTTATAAAGAGTTTTTTGTCCCGCATTTCTACGGTATCGCCTGCAGTTGCTATTACCCTTTTTATGTAGTCAAGCTTGGGGTCACGGGGAAACTTAAAGACAACGATATCATTTGGCTGTGGATTTTTAATCGGGATCAGCACAGAACCGGAAAACGGCATCTTGACCCCGTAGATAAACTTGTTTACCAGGAGATGATCACCGATCTGCAGGGTCGGCAGCATGGAACCTGATGGAATCTTAAAAGCCTGGACAATAAAGGTGCGGATAAACAGGGCAAGGACGAGAGCAATGATAATAGCCTCTGCATATTCACGAAAGGTGGACTTCTTTTTCCGGGTTTGCAAATATGCCATGCAGACTGCCTCGCTAAGATTGTAAAATAATAAACTGACCAAAACTATCCGAAAGGAAAGATAAATTCAAGAAACTTTTATTGAATGACCATTCACAACACATACAAAATATGCCATTCCAAGCAGATATACCACAATATATGGTATACAGAATGGTAATTCAACGGGATATCTGCTTGTTATTCAAACAAGAAATTTAAAAAAATGCATGGACTGCTTGACAAAGTTTTAAATTTATGACCAAATAGGGGTATACGTACAAATATTTATACTAGATGCATGCGATCAGCTACGCCGATACAACCGGTGAGCGTGAAGAACACACTTAACCCTGTAGAATACAGCATGGCGAAAAAGCAAAATCTCATTATTGGACTTGATATAGGATCCCATGCGGTGAAGGTATGCCAGATCCAGAAAGCAGGCAGCGACTACCGGTTGCTTGCTGTAGGCAGTGCCGCCATTCCTCCCGGAGCTGTTGAAGACGGGGTGTTGCAGGATCCGGATGAAGTGGCAAAGGCCATCGTTGAGCTGTTTAAGAATCTGAAAATCAAAAGCAAACGGGTGGGGATCTCTATCTCAGGCTATTCGGTTATTGTCAAAAAAATCAGTCTCGAAGTGATGAGCGATGAAGAGCTTGCCGACTACATCATTGAAGAGGCGGAACAGTACATACCTTTTGATATTGATGATGTTTACCTGGACTATCAGGTCATACGAGCCGGCAGCGATGAATTTGATCGTAGTGATATCATGCTGGTGGCCGCAAAAAAAGAGGTCATTGACGACTATCTGGACATGCTGCAGGAGCTGAAACTGCTGCCGGTACTGGTGGATGTGGACGGATTTGCCCTGGAAAATATCTGGGAGTGTGCCTCTGACAGACAAGATAATGTTGCCCTGGTCGATATCGGCGCCTCCAAGATGAACATCAATATCATTGCAGATGGCGCATCGGTGCTGGCCCGGGACGTTGTGGTGGGCAGCGAACAGCTCACCAACCAAATTGCCAATACCCTGGAGATTGAATTCGAGAAGGCGGAAAAATTAAAGCTGGGCCAGATTCCGGCCGGAGAATACCAGGAAGAGCTGGAGGAGATCTTCACCCAGACCTGTACCCAATGGGTGCTGGAAATTAATAAGGCTATTGACCTGTATATGGCGAATAATCCGGACAAGCCGCTTGTGAGTTTGGTGCTGAGCGGCGGCGGCTCAAAGGTACGGGGTTTGAAGCAGTACATTGCCGCTGAAACGGGTCTGGATGTAGTTGCCTTTAACCCCTTTTCCACTATGAAGGTAAACGAAAAAAAGATTGACCGGGAATACCTCAAGGTCATAGCTCCGGAACTGGCCATCGCGGCTGGAATGGCTATACGCCCGGCTGAGTTTTAGACCATGATACATATTAACCTCCTGCCGGTTAGGCAGATCAAACAAAAGGCAGCGGCCCGCAAACAGCTTGTCACGGTCTTCCTTTCCTTTCTCCTGCTACTCGCGATTCTGGGTGTAGTCGGCTTTTTCCAAGTCAGCCAGGCTAACCAGCTGCAACATGATATCACCCAATTAAAAACGGAAAAACAAAAACATGCCAAAACGCTGAAGTTGATCAAACAGCTGGAAAAAGATAAAGAGCTCATTGAAAAACGAATAGCCATTATCAAACAACTGAAAAAGTCTTCATCCCTGACGGTGCACGTCCTTGATGAGGTGGCCAATCTTACACCGGATGACCGCATGTGGCTGACCTCAGTCACCCAGAGTGGAGCAAGCCTTACGCTTACAGGTATGGCACTGGACAACCGGACCATAGCAAAATACATGGAAGACCTGAAAACGTCGCCATATATATCAAATGTTAACCTGGCAAATACATCACTGAAGAGTTATGCCGGGCGAAACCTGAAAGTTTTTTCACTGTCCTGCTCCACTGTTGTTCCCGAAGCACGACAGGTAGAAAAAACAGAAAAAAAATAACCTGCTTACTCAATTATGGCACCAGCCGGCTCGTCAACAAAATTCGACACCTTTCTCACCAATAAGTATATTCCGCTTGAGCGAAAGGTGAAAATCCTCCTGGCGGTTCTTCTCTTCCTGCTGCCGGTGGTCCTGTTCTATTTCCTTTTCTTCTCACCAAAACAGAACGAGTTAAAGGGATTAGAGCAAAAGAAGATCACTTTAATCGCCGAGGTAAAAAAGGCGAAAGCGGCAGCGAGAAACCTGAAAAAATACCAGGACGAAGTTGCTGAGGCCGAAAAACGTTTTGCCCAGACAGCCATTGTCCTGCCCAAGAAAAAGGAAATCCCCAACCTGCTGCGCAATATCTCCGATCTTGGCAAGGGTGCGGGACTGGATTTTCTTTCCTTCAAGCCTGGAAGTGAAATCCCCAAAGATTTCTACGCCGAGATCCCCGTTGATATCTCGATTCGCGGACCGTACCACAACATGGGCTATTTCCTTGACCAGGTCTCCAAACTGGATCGAATAGTAACAGTGAATAACATAAAAATGGGGTCACCTAAAAAAGAAGGCGGCGAAATGCTCTTAAACTCCAACTGTCGGCTGGTGACCTACCGTTTTACCAATACCCAGGTCAGCACAACCGATAAAGATAAAAAGAAAGGTAAAAAATAGGATCCGTTGGCATGCAGTGTATCCATAAAATAAATATTTTGTGCTTTGCACTTCTGATTGCAGCAGGGCTGTTTCTTGCCCCTGCACTGGCAACAGAAAACGTCACAGGTACAACTGACCCCGGCCAGCCGCCGGCAGAGGAACCGGAACAGACCCTGCAAAAGTTTGACTATCAACTTGAAGGCAGACCGGATCCTTTTACTCCTTTTATTTCCGACAAAGCCGCCACCCGGATAATTGGTGCAGATGATATTATTGAAGAGGATGTAGAGTTGACCGGGATGCGCCTGTTTGAGCCGGGCCAGCTGACCCTGGTTGCGGTGATGTATACCGGCGACAGGAGAATAGCCATGGTTGAAGATGTAACGGGAAAAGGCTATATCCTCAACGAAGGCATGCCCATAGGCAGACGTGGAATTATCAGCCGGATAGACGGGGAGCAGGTCACGGTCATTGAAACCGCCCATACGCGGGCCGGCAGAGAACTTGAAAATACAATTGTCATCCGCCTGAATAAAGAGGGAGATTAATAAACATGCTTCATTTCGTTTCACTCAGCCGAAGAAACGGCAGCAGGCTGTTCTATTTCAGTGTATTCATCATCACAGGGTTGCTGTTGTGTAGTAC
>JAUWLT010000109.1 GCA_030613515.1 Desulfobulbaceae bacterium | reverse complement strand
CTGTACTCATGAAAATCAAACTTATCCGGTAGGCACAGATATTCGTCTTCATTTTCAAAAAAATGTTTTGCCTCCTCAACAGCCTCCTGATACCAGGGAGCCTGATCGGACACATCCCTCCCCTCTTCCACATCATTGTAGGCATCTGACCGAATACAACGAGTTTCACCTGTTGGTTTATGCAGGTAAACTTGCATTTCTTCAAAGGTCATTTCCAGACTATCGACAATTACAGCAAGTTTTACTTTTTTCATTTTCAGCTGTCTTCCTCAGGGCCTTGTGGAAATTATCAACTAACCCGTATAGTTCACAAGTCGAGGTGGCTGCAGATGCGCTGAGTGCCTGAGCAAGCTATAGTTGCCTATGCTTGCTCAGAAAGCGACAAAGCAGGTGCGGCTGCATCGGCTTGCCTTAGGTGAACACTTTGCAAATTTTCGAAAAGAGACAAGCTTGAAATTATCACTAAAAAATTCCATATGTTATGCTGCATGAAACAAAGTGTTCATGAAATATGCGGGCTAATTGCACTTCATAAGCCCTGCCGGGAAAAGCTTGGCGTAACAGAGCAGAAGTCTTGCCATAATTTTCAGGGAGTAAGTTCTCGTATTTTCATTAAGTTACATTACCCACTCGATAGGATTCACCTTATAAAAGCCCTGCAGTTCATGATACAGTTCCGGATGTTTTTTCTTCAGTTGCACCGGTTTTTCGAAAAAGGTCTCGGTGGCGACAGCAAAGAACTCGGCTGGATCAGTGGCCCCGTACTTATCCATCACGCTCTTTTTCCCTTTGCTTGTTTGATACTGGAGCAGCTCATATTCTTTTGAAAAAACCTGTGACCAAGCCGAGTACGCCGAACGAGTCTCAAGAATTGGTGCCCCGTCACCCCTGCCATCCTCCTGGTCAAGTTGATGGGCAAATTCATGCATCGTTACATTATGGCCATCCCGAAAATTTACCGCACCATTTTTAACACTGTCCCAGGCCAGCACAACTGCACCATGGTTCCAGGATTCGCCAAGACGAACAGAGAAATTAGTTGGAGGTAAGGATAAACTACGGGTGCCTGCAACATAGGTGCTTGGATAAACCAGTATGGAATACAGTTTCGGGTAGCAGTCGCCCGTTCGATTAAGCAGAAGCATGCAGGCCTGGGCGGCAATGGTAACCTTGATCTCGTCGGTCAGGATCAGCCCACCGCATCCCTCAAAAGATTTTTCCGCGATAAATATTTGGATATTGACATGGAGCTGTTGTTGTAACTCCGGGGACATCTTTTGATAGGGAGGAAGATTATCTGTAATAATTACAGACCATTCAGGCGGAAAGGGAGTACTCAACAGCACCCGTCGTTTGTGCTGTCGGCGGGCCGTAATAAAAAGCTTAACAGCCCACACCGCTCCCCCGGCAATTAAGAAAAAAACAAAGAGTTTCATCTCGGGGGTATCACTCTATTCTAATCCAATCTTATTTTGGTTTACATTTCAACTGTATATCCCACATCAAAGACCTCATGACATGACGGACAGATGAAAAACCACTTGAACCTGTCTTGCTCTTTTTTCAGCAGAGAGTGAAAACCATCTTTATACCCACATGAAGGGCACACCTTAAATTCATCTTCAATCGTGACATGCTGAACTTTATAATCCATAAAAAATTTCCTTTATCGTAAAAAACGGGTCGATCCCTTATTATTACTTGTAATCGGGTTTTTGGTCTTTTCAAACCCCGATTTTTTTGACTCGCCCGACTGCACCGCTTTCCAGGCGGACTTTAATGCCATGTGGATGAGTTGGGGATTTTGTCAGGATATTTTTTACGATTCCTTCTGTAAGTTTTCCGGATCTCTGATCCTGTTTGAGAACTATGGAAACCAGAAGGCCGGCTTTAATATCGCACCGATTCATGCCATTCATAATAATTCGTAACTATTCAGGTTGTGCCCCATAGTTGGCAAAACCACTGCACCGTAACTGTTCATGAGTGCCTCATATTCGGAGTCTGCGCTACCTGTTCATTCGGAGTCTCGTTCCTCGCTTACCTGGGGCTTTGAAGCATACTTGTGCTATTCGAGAAGACCCAAATGGGCAGGTAAGCGTAGACTCCGAAGATGGGGTGCTCCTGAATAGTTACAATAATTCTTTCTTTGATTGCATTATTTTCTGACTTCCCGCAGAGAAAGAGAGATCCGTTTTCGTTTAGGATCAACCTCGAGGACACGGACCATGACCTGTTGGCGAACCTTGACCACTTCCGCCGGGTTCCGGACAAAGCGGTCAGCCAGTTGACTGATGTGGACCAGGCCATCCTGATGGACGCCAATATCGACAAAGGCCCCGAATTTGGTGACATTGGTGACAAGGCCGGCAAGTCTCATGCCTGATTGCAGGTCATCGATACTGTTAATCCCTTCAGCAAAAGAGAATTCACTAAAAGATTCACGTGGATCGCGGCCCGGCTTGGCAAGCTCTGTAATAATATCGTTTAAAGTCGGCAGTCCAACCGCATCGGTGATGTAGCGCTTTATCTCGATTTTTTCTCTGATCTCGGGCTGTTCGATTAGATCAATGACCCGGCACCCGCAATCCTTGGCCATCTGTTTGACTATAGAGTATTGCTCAGGGTGGACGGCGCTGGCATCCAGCGGATTTGTAGCGCCCCGGATCCGTAAAAATCCGGCGCATTGCTCAAAGGCCTTGGCCCCGAGACGAGGCACCTTCAGCACCTTCTTCCGACTGCTGAACGGGCCATATTCATTACGGTATTTTATGATATTTTTAGCAAGCACCGGGCCTAAGCCGGAAACATGGGCAAGCAATTCGGCGCTTGCGGTGTTCAGTTCAACGCCAACACTGTTTACGCAGCTTGCCACGGTGTCATCCAAGCTCTTTTTCAAGGCTACCTGGTTGACATCGTGTTGGTATTGGCCGACCCCGATGGCTTTGGGGTCCAGCTTTACCAGCTCGGACAGGGGGTCCTGCAGGCGGCGGCCAATTGAAACAGAGCCGCGTACCGTCAGATCATGGTCGGGAAACTCTGCCCTGGCCGTTTCCGAGGCGGAGTAGATAGAGGCGCCGCTCTCATCGACCATGGTGATGATCATATTCGGCGTCAGGCTCAAAGCCCGGACAAAGGACTCGGTTTCCCGGCCTGCCGTACCGTTGCCGATGGCAATGGCTTCAATCTGGTGTTTCCGGCACAGTTCTCTCACGATCTTGCCGGCTTCCCGGCTCTTGCCTGCTGAGAGGGTTGGATAGATAGTGGTGAAGTGGAGGAGTTTTCCCTGGGCGTCCAGGCAGACCAGTTTAGCGCCGGTCCGAAAACCGGGATCCAGGGCCATTACTCTTTTGCGGCCGAGTGGCGAGGCGAGCAGTAATTCCTTTAAGTTGTTGACAAAAACCTTTATCGCCTCACGGTCCGCCTGTTCTTTGAGGTGAGCACGTAACTCGTTTTCCAGCGACGGAGCAAGAAGCCGTTTATAACTGTCTTGAACGGCAAGTTTCACCTGACCTGCCGCTACACCGCTACTTTTCACATATTTATTGCGCAAAAGGTCGAAGGCCGCTTCCTCGGAGGGGCGTACAGCCAAGGTCAGTACCTTTTCGTTTTCACCGCGCAACATGGCAAGCAGACGATGGCCCGGTGCCCTGGCTGCTGGTTCTTGCCATGTAAAATAATCACGGAATTTGCTGCCGGCCTTCTGGTTCTTTTTGACCACCTTGGAAATGATAAGGGCCTTATCGGCAAAGAGATGACGCAGCCCTGCACGAGCCGATGGATCTTCATTGATCCATTCGGCGATGATGTCTCGAGCCCCTGCCAGGGCATCGTTTTCAGTGGATATTCCTTTTGCCGGGTTGATAAATTTTTCAGCTTTGAGAGGGATCTGTTTCTGCTGGAAGATGGCGCGGGCCAAAGGTTCCAAGCCTTTTTCCCTGGCAATGAGGCTTCTTGTCCTGCGCTTGGGACGGTGAGGCAGATATATATCTTCAAGGATCGTCAGACTGGTGGCGGCAACGAGAGCCTTTCGCAATTTTTTATCCAGCAGGTCACGTTCAGTCAGGGAGGTTATGATCGTCTGCCTCCGTTTGTCGAGTTCGGCCAGTTGCATCAGCCTGTCCCGGACAGCGGTGATCTGGGTTTCATCCAGCAAGCCGGTGGCTTCTTTGCGGTAACGGGCGATAAACGGCACCGTGCCCCCGTCGTTTAACAAAGTCGCAACGGCCGCCACCTGGTCGCACTTGACTTTCAGCTCGCGGGCAATGATTTCTGTATGCTGATTCATGAGTACTTTTTTATTCGTAATCTCCTCTGCCCTACCTTATTCAATCAGCAGGGCCTGAAAAAATTCTATCCCATCTTTTCTTTGGATTATCAAAGGTTAACTTTTCTTTATCAAATTCTTCAGGATCATATTTCCCATACCAATCACTCAACCATTCAATCATGCTTTCATATTCTTCATGTTGCGGGTTTTGCAGAATTTCAAGAAGATTTTCATATCCCCATATACCCCCGCAATCCTCAGGCGGGCATGCTCTTTCTCCTGCCAGGCAAACAGGATATCGCATATTTTTTTCTCTGAGGAGTATCCCCTCAAAGAGAACTTTATGGTGCCAGGAATCACCAAAATCATATTCGTACTCTGCGATTTTCCCTGGCTCCACAAAGTAGTCAGCAATAAATTCATCCCAGCCTGAAAGAAATTCACCACCATCTAACTCGTCTAATGGGATTCCAATTTCGAGTATTTTTCTACCCCGAGGCCTTTTAAGACGAAATGTGTGGAGATGACAATCATACCAACCCATGGAATCCTGTATGGCTACATGTAAATCCCAGAAAGAATATTTTGATGGGACTTGTATTCTACGCCAAATGGACGGATTGACATCATCAAGCGTGATCTTGAACTGATAAACAATGTGAGATTTTTTCATGAGTTACACTTCAGATGATTAAACAGAATCACATCTCTGGTTGACACAAACCCTTGGTACAGGATTTTTCCAGAATTTCCAGAAAAATGATAATCTGCTTTGCGGATGATTATTTATTCGGTATCTGACAGGCAATACACATAATATTTTTTTTCTTAAGAGACAGAACGTTGCAAGATCGGTTTCTGTGAACATCTAATGGATTTTACATTTGGAAAACGATCATTCCAAGCACGTTGTCCGGCACAGCACCGTCAATACTCCTCTGATGCGCCCAGGCAATCATTTCCTGCAACTTGGCAGCATCAGTGCAAAGGTATTTCGCTTTTGGCACCTTGCCGACTCTGCCGAGATCCAGGCGGTCAGCATCAAAACAGGTTTGCACCGTGATATTGTCATGGGTAGCTGCCTTGGTGTGAAGGCAACAAGCCTGATGAAGCAGGTCAAACTCCTCATCAGTCAACAGGGGAAAATGATTTTCTCGAAGTTGGGTTGCCAGTTCTGCTCCCCGAGGACCATGTTTCGGGTCAAGGTGTTCGTTATGACGTCTTGAATCATGAAAAACAGAGAAGAGCTGAATAACTTTCTGATTCGCCCCGGTCTGCTTGGATAGTTTCATGCCGTTATCAAACACTCTGGCCCAGTGACTGATACCATGGATGCCGCTCCAGTTGATGCGGAATTGACCCTTTATTGCCGTGATAAGCTCAGAAGTAATCAGCATTGATTTTGTTTCACAACGTCAGGTATGATGAATTCGTAAAAAGTACAATTTGTCATTTTTTTGTCATTTCCGCACAGGCGGGAGATAAGCGTAGACTTCGATCTAGTTATTTCAATACATTCTGGATTCCCGCCTACGCGGGAATGACGGAGCAGGAAACTTTTTACGAAATCATCCCGTATGTCTGTCGTATTACATCGTGACCATATTTTTTCTCAAGTCGTAAAACAATAAAATGACCACGAGCCATACTTTGGAAGTGATCGATAAACAATGTGTTCACAATAGCTCCGCCGGCAGCACCAATGACCGGGACAGCCTGCGCAGCTATTTTCTCTGAAACCTGAATGCCGAATCGAGAAGAAATCTGTGCGATAAGTTTAACGATTGCGGGAGCACTTTTCTCAGTTAGACCTTTTTGGGCAATATATCGTGCAGCATCGCTTACTGCTTTTGCCAGAGCCGATCGGATGGCAAAATAGCCTGTTTCAACGGCATCATCATCTTTGCCCGGTCCACCCAGAGCAAAAACTTCTATGCATGCTACCTTTACTTCGGGATCAGAAATCGGTTGTGCTTCACTCCTGGCGATATCAGCGATGGAGCGCAACATAATGGCCGTTGAAACCGAGAGTTCTACCGGCAAAGCAGGAAGGCCCAAAAAACCACCTGCTGCACCGGAACCGGCAACCAGAAGCTTATGAAGAGTATTAGCCGAATCCCCCTTCTTCTTTTTACTCATCGTCAGAATTGCTGAGTTAACTGCTGCCAGCAAAGCTTTCTGTGTACTTGATGAAACTATTTCAGACCAACCTTTAGGGAGGAGGTCGAATCCTTGCTCAATAGGGGCTCCGAGTACATTAGTAATTTTTGCCGCTAACCCGGGATTCTCCAGCAAGGATTTTGCATATTTTAAATCATCAAGATCGTCTGGTAATATATCCATTACTCTTTAGGATTACTTAACCGCCTCAGCCAGTTTGCTGCCGACTTTAAACTTAACTACCTTCTTTGCCGGAATTTTCATCGATTTTCCGGTCTGGGGATTACGGCAGGTACGGGCTGATCTCTCATTTACGGAAAAAGTGCCAAAGCCGATGAGTTGCAGCTTGTCACCTTTTACCATAGTGTCCGACACCGCCATCATAAAGCCCTGCAATGCATCACCTGCGGCTTTTTTACTGATGTCGGCGGACTCGGCAATCTGGTTAATAAGTTCGGTTTTGTTCATGCGTTCTCTCCTTGTTCTGGTTTTTGAATGTGTTGTTCAACACTGTTTGCCGGCAACCTTCTCAAGAAATGCCGGCGCCTTTGCCTTGCTTATCCTGGATAATTTCTGCATCAATTCAAACGAAACATGGTTGATACCGAAAGTACCCTTGATCTCATCTATCATTGCAACCCAAAGATTGCCAGTCATTTCTGCATCGGCAAGTGCTCTGTGGAATAATCCGTTGGTATAAATCTCACAGTAGCGAACCAGCGTACCAAGCTTATGATTTGGTGCATCGGGATATACCCTCCGGGCCGACAGCATGGAACAGGCCATCTCACTGTTCCTTGATTTTCCAATAAATTCAAACTCCGAGTCAAGAAATTTCCTGTCAAAAGATGCATTATGGGCAACAAGAGGATAATCACCAATAAAGTCCGCAAACCCTTCCATCACCTCTTCGCAGGAAGGAGCCGCCTGTACCATATCGTTACTGATACCGGTGTACGACTCAATAAAGGAACTGATGCGAAATCCAGGATTCATCAGGCTCTGAAAACGATCCGTGATCATATTGTTTTCAATCAGCACCGCACCTATCTCAATGGCCCGATCACCGTAGTTGGGTGAGAGGCCGGTTGTTTCGAAATCGAGAATAATGACGGGATAGTTGCCCATGAGTGTCAGGTGAATTCACTTGCCGAGGTTTGCCTGAAAAGCCTACCAGCCTCCACCGCCACCGCCCCCTCCCCCGCCGCCGGAGGAACCTCCCCCGCCGCTGCCTGAACTCGATCCGGGAGCAGTGGATGAAGAAGAAATACTTGAGGCCAGTGATGAACCCAGGGTTGAGGCCAGGGCTCTGGAGGTGAACGGCCGGTTGCTGTGATACCAGGTCGGCGAGTAGCTTCCGTCCTTGCCTGCCCTTTCAAGTAAATCACTGAACTGTTCGCTCCATTGCTGCTCAACATCCAGGGCCAGAGCCCAGGGCAGAAATCTCTCAAATAATTCCGGTGTTTTTTCCGGTGGGTTGAGCAGGTTAAGCCGATCCTTTTCCGCCACCGTCAGGTAGAGCTTCAGTCCCTCCAACTGGTCCATTATTTTACGGCCCTGCAGTGTCGGGGCCTTGAGCAGATGATAAAAGAGGAAATTGACAACCAAAACTGTCATCAAGGCTAAAACAGCACCAAAGGAGGTAGCGGTTGAAAGGGAAAACATGCCGAATAACAGACCGGCCAAAAAAGGCATGGCAAAGAGGGTTGAAAAAATCGCTGCCCCTTTGTCTGCTATTCTTGACCCGCTTGACAGGGCAATCCGCCAGGCATTATAGGCGTTTAGAAACAAGAGGTAACACCCCCCCGACCAGAGTGAGAGCCAGATGGTCATGAAGCCTGCCGCTTCCTTTTGGTTGGCTGTTAAGAAAATCGCAAGAATAATGAGCAGGGTAATGACTAACCCCGGCAACAGATAGATGCTGTTGCGTTTAAAGTGCATGGTTTCAAAGTCGGCCTGAACCGACTTATTCAGGGCCGAGACCGCTTTGCTTATTTTCTTGTGATTTGCTTGTTTGAGCTTGATGCTGTTGGAGCCGGAAAAGAGTTTGTTTACTATTTTTTTCTCTCCTCTGGAGAGCG
>JAUWLT010000196.1 GCA_030613515.1 Desulfobulbaceae bacterium | reverse complement strand
TCAGATAAGTGCTTCTTGCCCAGCCCGTAATTGTGACCAAAATTAGGTTTAGCGGAAATAGGGGACGTACCACGTTTTCCGATGAGGATATATTTTTTATGCAGAAGGATTTGTTTGAAAAATTATGTTCGCCCTTAGAATAACCTGAATTCACTACTTCTTAAATTATTCTTTCTTCAACTGATCTCACCGGAATTAGCCATTGCCCGTGTGCGGCAGAGGGTTAGATCCGGCGGCCACAATGTACCTGAACCGGTTATTCGACGCCGATTTGCATCCGGTTTACGCAATCTTGAGGCACTCTACAAATCAATTGTTGATGAATGGGCAGTTTATGACAATTCCGGATCAACACCGCAACTACTGGAAGAAGGAGTCAAAAGATGACAGAAAAAAATTCGGGAAAAAAGCAGGATAAGCAGAAAAGGGACCCTGACCTGGTTAATGCCGAAATAGCCATGAAACGAGCCGCCAAAAGGGCCAGAGAACTTGCCGGAAAGGCCGGTACCTCGGTTGTCATTTATGAAAACGGAACAATCAAAGAAGAACATGAAACTACAGATGTGCACTCATAGTACTGAAGAAAGAGATTGTCTCTCAAGTCAACATATCTCCTGTCAATACGATCCTGGTCCAATAGTATTCTGAATACTTTGCCTGCATCGCTATGCCCAGTCAACGAACTTCTTGCAGCTTTGGAATTGCAATCTAAAGCAGGAGCCTTGAAAAGGACTATGCAACCATGACCGACCCGGTTCAAACCCTGCAGCAGGTTTTTGGTTTTAAAGCTTTTCTGCCCGGTCAGGAGGAAGTTATTAATGCGGTGCTGGCCGGTCGTTCTGCTCTGGCGGTTTTTCCCACCGGTCAGGGTAAGAGTCTCTGCTATCAGCTGCCGGCCCTGCATCTTTCCGGCCTGCCCCTGGTGATCTCGCCGCTCATGGCCCTGATGAAAGATCAGGTGGATTTTCTTGTCTCCAAAGGAGTTGCCGCCGCCCGCCTGGATTCTTCCCTTGATTTTAACGAAATCAATGCAATCTATGAGCAGTTGGACCGCAATGAGTTGAAATTGCTCTACGTGGCTCCTGAACGTTTTGCCAATGAACGTTTTGTGGGACTGGTTTCCAGGTTACAGCTCTCCATGATGGTGATTGACGAGGCCCACTGCATCTCCGAGTGGGGTCATAACTTTCGGCCGGATTACCTCAAGCTGGCAAAATTGGCCCACACACTTGCAGTACCTGCGGTCCTTGCCCTGACCGCTACGGCGACCCCCAAAGTTTCGGCAGACATCTGCCGAAGTTTTTCCATTGCTGAGTCCGACTACGTTCAGACCGGGTTTTACAGACCCAACCTCAACCTGCTGTTTACCCCGACCAGGGATCCGAAACAGGCCCTGCTGCAGCATATTGGAAACAGGGAACAGGTTGGTCCCACCATAGTTTATGTTACCAGGCAGCAGACTGCAGAGAATGTGGCGCAAATGCTTGCCAAGGAAGGCCATCCGGCCAGGGCCTACCATGCCGGTCTTAAGGATGAACTGCGCCGGGAGGTGCAGGACTGGTTCATGGCCTCGGACAGGGCGCTTGTAGTTGCCACTATTGCCTTTGGTATGGGCATTGATAAATCCAATATTCGCTCTGTGTTTCATTATAACCTGCCAAAGAGTCTGGAAAACTATTGCCAGGAGATCGGCAGGGCAGGGCGGGACGGGCAGCCAGCAATGTGCATGATGTTCGGCAGCGCAGACGATCTGCTGGCCCTGGAGAATTTTGTTTACGGCGATACTCCGGAAGATATCCGGGTGCAGGATCTGGTCGATTTTATCTTTGGTCAGGATAAATATTTTTCCTGCGCCGTCTATGAGTTGGGCAACCGTTTTGACATGCGACCGCTGGTGGTAAAGACGCTGCTTACCTATCTTGAGCTTGAAGGGATGATCAAATCTACAGGTCCGTTTTACGCTGAATACAAGTTCAAACCGTTGAAACCTTCCAGCGAAATTCTGGCCCGTTTTGATGTGGAGCGGCAGAGATTTTTGCGCAATCTCTTGTCCTGTGCGGTCAAGAAAAAGGTCTGGTTTGTCATTGACATTAACGAGGCGGTTCAGAAAACCGGTAGTCCCAGGAAGAGGATTATTACTGCTCTGGATTACCTTGAACAAAGTGGTGACCTGGTGTTGCAGGTAACCGGCGCCCGTCTTGGTTTTCGCAGGCTGAGTACAAATACGGATGTCACTATACTGAAAGAAAAGCTTGTCAAGCGCTTCGAACAGCGGGAACAGAGCGATTTGAACCGGCTACAGCTTGTGCTTGATCTGATCAACCATAGGGGCTGTAAAACAAGGTTTCTGCTCAGCTATTTTGGTGAGGAACTTGATGATAACTGCGGCCATTGCCGGTTCTGTCTGCATGGTGAGAATGAACCTATCCACAGAGAAACGTTGAAAATGCCGGAATTTGACAAGAACGTGGCGGAGCAGATAAAGCAGCTTCGAGCGGATCATCCGCAAGCGCTTGCCTCACAGAGACAGGTAACCCGGTTTTTATGCGGACTTTCTTCCCCCATGCTGGTTAAGGAAAAGCTGACAAGGCATGAACTGTTTGGCATCGCTGATGGTTCTCCATTTGCCCAGATTATGGAATGGGTGTCCCTGATAGCTTACAACTCTGAAATACATATCGCAAAATTATGAGCCCTGTGATCGGTTACAATGCCTGATTTACAACAGTTGGAATATAAACTGGCAGAGCTTGCCGACCCGGCAATAGCTGTTCATTCCACCAGGTTTTTCAAAACCGGACCGGGTGAGTACGGCGAGGGCGATCAGTTTCTTGGGATCCGGGTCCCTGTGTTGCGAAAATTAGTCAGACAGTTTCGGGATCTTGCTATGGAAGACGTGCTTGAACTGCTTCACTCAGCTTTTCATGAAAAACGACTGCTGGCAGCCCTGATGCTGGTTGATCGTTTTCAACGTGGTAGTGAGGCCGATCAACAGGCGATCTATGATTTCTATCTTGATCATATCCCTGCTTCCATCAACAATTGGGATATCATTGATACTACCTGCCCGCATATCATGGGAGCGTGGCTCTACAAACGAAATCGTCTCATTTTGCATACCCTGGCGGCATCGAATAATCTCTGGCAGCGCCGTGCATCTATGATGGCCTGTTTTTATTTTATCCGGCATAATGATTTTGCAGATGGTTTGAGAATTGCCGAAATCCTGCTTTGGGACAAGGAAGATCTCATCCATAAGGCCTCGGGTTGGATGCTCCGTGAAATCGGTAAAAGGGAGCGGGAAGTCGAAGAACGATTTCTTGAAAAGCATTGCAGAACCATGCCGCGTACCATGCTTCGCTATGCTATTGAACGTTTTGAGCAGGAAAAACGAAAATATTATATGGAAGCCGCAACCCAGAAGAGAAAGAAATTATGGCCACCTTGAAAAATTGCTATTTCGCCCGATTACCCGGAGTCTCGCAGGCTCGCTTACCTGAACTCAAACGAAATATCTAATTTTTCAAGGCACCCTTAAGTATTGTTCCCCGTGCAATCCGGACGGAATCGAAGCCGCCGGCACCAGCCGGTTCGGTGCCTATTCCATTCAAGGTTTATCAGCCTTGAGTGCACTGGCAACAGCAATTGGGTGGGTCATAGACGGATGGAGTTTTATTCCATGGCAGGAAGGGATGCTACAATAACACCACTTATGTTTACGAAAAACAACTATAACTCATGAAACCGGCTCCCCTTTGGCAAGCCGGGTCAACTGCTCGGCGGTTCGGGCTGCCCCGTTCAGTATGATGGCCGGCGGTTGGGGTGTTGTTGTCAATATCCACGAGATTTTTTCAGCAAGGGCGGCAGGGTGTAGGTCCATGTCGGTCAGCAGTTGCAGGTGTCCTCTTTTTTCCAGTTGCTTTGCCCGCATCCGTTGTTCATGGTTTTGTCCAAAGGGGTAGACAAGGGCCCGGCATCCCGAAGCGATCAGGTTCATGGTCGTGTTGTATCCTCCCATGGAGATGGAGAGATCCGCTGCTGCCAGCCAGGCCGGAAAGTCATCGCTGAACCGTTTAACGCAGATGTTGTTGTTTGCAGAAGCGGATAATTGCCTGAAGTCAGGGTCCGGCATGTAGGGGCCTGTGAAAATCTGCATCCGCAGGTGATGGGTGGGATCAAGTAATGGGAAGGCGTTGACTGCGGCCTGCAGCAGGGAGGTTCCTACACTGCCGCTGCCCGCGCTGAGCACGATAAGCTGATCTTCATCATCCGGATGCAGCCTCCCGCGCATTCGCTCCCGATCTCCGGGATTCGGCGGCTGACAGATATATCCGGTGTATAAGACCGGGATTTTGATATCATCCATTCGGGAAAAGGTTTTATCCAGGCTGATGAGTTCTGGATCACCGTGCACAAGCAGGAGATGGAAGTAACGATTTAATCGGTCAATAACCCGTTGCTCGAACTTGATGGTGTTGTCCCGTTCCACCAGGATATCCCGTACACTGCAGACTACCCGGCATCTCTGTTGCTCCTTGGCCTGCTCCAGCAGGGGCAGGAGCTCAAAACGAAACGCATTACGGCCAAACGGAAAGAGCTCCACCAGCAGCAGATCGGGCAGCAGGTCGTTGAACAGACTCAACAGTTGTTTGGTACGCTGTTGTCGTATCACCTCCGCATCCTGCCCGGGATTAACAGGTAACAGGCCGGAAAACTCCTCATCCATTCGCAGCCCCGGCAGCTGCACGATCCGGACATGATCCGGCAACCTGACAGAGACAGGAGGGCCGCCCAGAACCAGGGTTATCCGGTGCTCAGGCATCTGCAGCAGGATCAGCATGATCCTGCAGAGATGGCCGATGCCCAGCACATGCTGGCAGTAGACCATGAGGTTCATAAAATTTTTCCGGTCAGCTTCTGGTGATTCAGTTGGACGAGTTTCAGATCGTCCTCATTTATCTGCAGCAGGTGCAGTTGATAGCCTTTGAGGATTTTAGGTTCGTCGGGCAGGAATTTACGCCCAAG
>JAUWLT010000035.1 GCA_030613515.1 Desulfobulbaceae bacterium | reverse complement strand
CTTTTGTATTGTGCTGCTGAACTCCCTGTTGGTATGGTTAGTTGATCGATTTCCGAATCGGGTATCAGGCACTGTCGTGACGCAGCGTATCCCTGCAGTCATCGCCTGTGTCCTGCTGGCCTGTGTCGGTGGGTATTCATTTCTGCGTTTCCAACAGGTTTCCTCTGCAATGGAAACAGGGCAACAGGCCACCGTGGGCGTGGTTCAGGGCAATATCAGCCAGGATGAGAAATGGACTGCGGCCAGGAAAGAGGATACGGTTGACAGGTATCTTGCTTTGTCACGCAACATCCTGGAAAATCAAGATGTGGAGTTGTTGGTCTGGCCGGAAACTGCATTGCCCTTTTATCCTCAGCAGGACCCGTTGATGGGCAAAGTGCTTGGTTTTGTCCAGGATGAGAACGTCACGCTGTTGACCGGTGCACCGTATTTTGTTTTGAAAACGCAAACAAAAGCAGGGCTGAAACCTGTTGATTATTTTAACAGTGGTCTGTTGATTAATTCATCCGGCAAATTGGCAGGACGTTATGACAAACAGCATCTGGTCCCCTTTGGTGAGTATGTACCTATACGCTCGTATCTGCCGTTTTTGGAACCGCTGGTGGTGTCGGTGGGAGATTTTACAGCCGGCTCAACCTATGAGCCGCTACAGGCAGGGAACATCAAGGTCGGAGTGTTGATCTGTTTTGAGTCCATTTTTCCTGAAATCTCCAGGCGTGAGGTGGAGGCCGGCAGCAACCTGCTGGTGAACCTGACCAATGATGCCTGGTACGGTAGGTCCAGTGCCCCTTACCATTCATTGGCCATGTCCGTGTTCCGTGCCGTGGAAACCAGGCGCAGTCTGGTACGGGCGGCTAATACCGGGATCAGCGGTTTTGTGGAGCCGACGGGAACTATCCGTGCACAGTCGCAGTTGTTTGTGTCCGCAGCCCTGACGGAAAAAATGGTGCTCTTTACTGAGCAGACGATATTTACCCGTGGCGGACACTGGTTTGGGGCCTTTTGTCTGGCAATGGTCCTGCCGCTGCTGTTGTTGCACCGGAGACACTGATGGACTTTGAAAATCCTGATCTATGCAGCAGGTATGCCGGCAGTTGAGAAGTATTTCAGTGACCGGCAGAGGCAGGCAGGCTGCTTTGCAGGAAAAAATGTAACAGGAGGCTGGAGAGTGATGGATAAAAAAAAATCGTATATGGGCGTTAGCAAGAACTCAGACAGCAGTTGGCAGTTTACGGTGGAAAATGCCAGTGGTAAGTTGAAAACCGGCATTGGTTACAGCACTGCCAAGGTGGCGGCATTAATGCGGGATGAGTATATTCTCAAGCATAATTTGGATCAGAAACTTAATTTTCCCACCAAGCGCATGAGAAAAATGCGTATTGCAGCCTATGAAAAGTTGTTCGGCAAGTTGAAGTGATTAGAGTGGGTTCTGCCGGTATCCTCCCGGGATTCTGATTTTTAAAACTCTTTCTTGTGAGTTGTGAAAAGACTGTTTACTATATGATCTGTGTAGCAGTTCACCGGTGGGCAACCAATTTGGTGAACTCTTACTGATCTGTAAATAAAAGGGAGTGCAACATCCCTGAAAAAGATATTTGAAAAACATACAGGAAAAAACAATGGCTGAAGTCACGGAAACAGCGGAGGCAAAACAGAAACTCCAGGATCTTAAGGGCACAATGCTTGCCCTGAAGGAGCATCTTTGACTTAGACGGCAAGAAGCTTGATATAGAACGTCTGGAATCTGAGACTTTGGCTCCGGATTTCTGGAATGATCAGGGAAAGGCCCAGAAGGCGCAGAAGCAGCTGGGCCAGTTGCAGGACCTGGTGAAGAACTGGGAACAAAATTTTCAGGATCTGGAAGAGGCTGACATGCTCCTTGATATGGCCATTGAGGAGAATGATTTTGAAACCCGGCAGGAGGTTGAGGCATCCTTAGATCAGCTTAAAGAACGGGTGGACATGGTCGAACTGGAGTGCATGTTCGATGGTGAGCATGATGCATCAAATGCCCTTTTGACCATCCATGCCGGTGCCGGTGGGACCGAGGCACAGGACTGGGTCGGCATTTTGATGCGCATGTATCTGCGCTGGGCTGAGGCGCATGGTTTTGCCACCGATATTCTTGATTACCTGCCCGGTGACGAGGCCGGCACCAAGTCCGTGACCATCCTGATCAAGGGCAAGAACGCGTACGGCTACATGCGCTCCGAGGTCGGTATTCACCGGCTGGTACGGATTTCACCTTTTGATTCCTCAGGCCGTCGCCACACCTCTTTTGCCTCGGTCATGGTGCTGCCGGAACTCGATGATAGCATTGAGATCGATATCAATGAAAAGGATTTGCGCATTGATACTTACCGGGCCAGCGGTGCAGGTGGTCAGCATGTCAACAAAACCGACTCGGCCATCCGGATTACCCATCTACCCACCAATATTGTGGTCCAGTGCCAGAACGAACGCTCTCAGCACCGTAACAAGGATATGGCCATGAAGATGCTCATGGCCAGGCTTTATGAAAAACAGCAGGAAGAACAGGCACAGGCCCAGGAAAACCTGCACGGCGACAAGAAGGAAATTGCCTGGGGCAGCCAGATCCGTTCATACGTACTGCAGCCTTACCGGATGATCAAGGATCACCGGACCAACGTTGAAGAGGGGAATGTGGATGCGGTGCTTGATGGTCGCCTGGAGCCTTTTATTAAGGCGTATCTGCTCTGGCAGCCGTAAGGCAGGGGCGAGGGATTAGGGATGAGGGGTCAGGGATGACAGTGGGAAAGAACACTAAAAGCCCGGAACCCGAAATCCGGAACCCGGAACTCGACTGTGCAAAATGTGGTTCCTGCAGCGTTGTTTGTCCGGTATTTCGGGTGGATGGCCGAGAATCCATGACCGCTCGGGGCAAGATGCATCTGCTGGCAACCGATCTTGCCGATCATCCTTCAGCTGTTTTTGAAAATCTGTTTTCCCTGTGTCTGCTCTGCGGGGCCTGTGAGCAGGTCTGCCCGCGCAACCTTCCCATTACAGATATCATATCAACGGCCCGCAGCCGTTTCTCCACGTTTTATGGCCGGGGTGGCCTGCAAAAGGTTGTTGCCCGTTCCCTGCTTGCCCGGCCTGGTTTATTAGAGGGCTTGGTCAGGGCAGGAATCAGCCTGAAACGTATCAATGGGCTGCCTGCCATCTCCGGTCTGCGCCTTAAACTCGGTCTGCTTGAAACAAGGTCGCCTGAACCGACAACACATAAGCATCAAGAGCCGCCATCTGAAGCCGATATCAGCTACTTCACCGGTTGCCTTGCCCGCCATCTGCAGCCTTCCGTGGCCGAGGCCACAAGTGAACTGTTAGTCCGCTGCGGTCAATCTTTCCATGTACCTGTTGATCAATACTGTTGCGGCTTAGCGGCCTGGAGTGCAGGCAGGCGTGATCAGGCCCGTAGCCTTGCTCGAAAAAATATCGAGGCCTTTGCTTCTTGTAACGGACCGATTCTCACCTCCTGTGGTTCCTGTTCCTCCCACCTCCTTACCTACCCGAACCTGTTTCCAAAAGATGATTCCTGGCACAGGAGGGCGCAGCAGTTCGCTGACCGGGTGCAGGAGTTTACAGCGTTTTTTTGTGAATCCCTGCCTGAGCCGCAACCGGATACAGGGAGTTCGCTGCAGATCTTTTATCACGATCCTTGTCACCTTCGATTTACAGCAAACGGTCAGGAAAAACCCAGGGCTTTGCTTGCCAGGATGGGGCTGCAGATCGTAGAGCCGGAGAATGGCCCATCATGCTGCGGCCAGGGCGGGCTTTTCCACCTGGCCTATCCTGAAACGTCAGCTAAGATTTTTTCTAAAATATTCAATCGCGCTCTGGCCTGTCAGCCCGACTGCATAACTACCACCTGTTCCGGCTGCCTTATGCAGTACCAGGTTCAGCAGGAGGATATCAGGGTGGTACATCTTGCAGTATTGCTCGCAGAGTTATTTGTCGTGGAAAACCACTTGAATAAAGCTCCAGGTTAGAAAACAATCTGAACTTTCTCCCCGGAGTCCTCTGGGATGTAAGATTATTCGTAACCAATCACAGGATTTGTAACTATGCGTATTCACGTACCCAATAAATGTAAGCTGGCACAGGTGCCCCAGATTCGAAGTCTTCGCTTATCTGCGTCGTCGGAGTCTCGTTCCTCGCTTACCTGCTTCCGGTTGTTATAACAGCGAAGCGGTGTCACCTCTCTATGCGGGTGGGAGCAACGACGTGAAGATGGGGTGCCTGTGTGACGGCTTACGATTATTCTTCTTTCCAATCCGGCCGCAAGTGCAGTTCAGTGAGCTGTTTCCTGGCAACCGATGCCGGTGCTTCGGTGAGCGGGCAGGTAGCCTTCTGGGTTTTGGGGAATGCAATGACGTCGCGAATGGAGTCGGAACCGGTGAGGATCATCAGCAAACGGTCCACACCAAAGGCAATGCCACCGTGGGGCGGAGCACCGAACTGGAGAGCCCGAAGAAGAAAACCAAACTTATCATCCGCCTCCTGCTTGTCAATGCCCAGCACCTTGAGCACCCGTTCCTGTATTTCCGGGCTGTGGATGCGGATGGATCCGCCTCCGATTTCATTGCCGTTTAACACCAAGTCATAGGCCCGGCTCTTGACCTTGCCAGGATCACTCTCCAGGAGGTCAAGATGCTCTTCACAGGGAGCGGTAAAGGGGTGATGGACTGCAGAGTGACGATTTCTGTCCGTATCGAATTCCACCAGCGGGAAGTCGGTTATCCACAGAAAATCAAAGGTTTCATTGTCAACAAGATTCAGCCTGCGGGCCAGTTCCAGCCGCAGTTCGGCCAAGACCTGGTTGACAATGGCGGTGTCGTCGGCACCAAAGAGGATCAGGTCGCCCGGTTCCGCCTCCAGGACTTTACCCATGGCCGCAATTTCATCATCAGTAAAAAATTTGGTGATTGGTGACTGCCACTGGTCTTCCTTGATTTTGATCCAGGCCATTCCCCTGGCCCCGAAGCGGCCCGCATATTCAGTGAGATTATCCAGGTCTTTGCGAGAAAAGGTGGCGCAGCCTTTGGCGTTAATGGCCTTGACCGAGCCGCCCTTGTCAATGATGGAGTTGAACACCTTGAAGCCGCAACCACGGAGCGTTTCAGTCAGGTTGGTCAGCTCAAACCCAAAACGTGTATCAGGCCGATCTGTACCAAATCGCGCCATGGCCTCGTCATAGGTCATTCGTTTAAAGGGTGGTTTCAGGTCAATGTCTCTGGTTTTTTTAAAGACGTCTTTGATCATGCCCTCGCTGATAGTAATAATATCATCCTCACCTACAAAGCTGAGCTCCATGTCGATCTGGGTGAACTCCGGCTGCCGGTCGGCCCGCAGGTCTTCGTCGCGGAAACATCTGACTATCTGGAAGTAGCGGTCCATGCCCGACATCATCAGCATTTGCTTGAACAGCTGCGGAGACTGGGGCAGAGCATAGAATTTTCCTGCGTTAACACGGCTTGGTACCAGGTAATCGCGAGCCCCCTCCGGGGTTGATCGGGTGAGCATGGGGGTCTCGATTTCCAGGAAATTATTGTCGCTGAGGTAATTGCGTACCGCCTGCACAGCCCTGTGGCGCATGATCAACTTATCTGCCATTTCCGGACGACGCAGGTCTAAGTAGCGGTACTGCAGGCGAAGGTTATCCGACACCTCGGTTTCTTCATCAAGCGGGAAAGGCGGTGTCTCGCTGGTGTTGAGGATGTGCAGTTCGTCGACCAGCACCTCTATTTCGCCGGTTTTGAGCTTTGGGTTGGCCATATCGCCGGGGCGTCGCTCGACCTTACCTTTGACGGCAAGTACCCATTCGGAGCGCACTTGGTGCGCCTTGGCATGGACATCGGGATTGATTTCCGGATTAAACACTACCTGGGTAATACCCCAGCGGTCACGCAGGTCGATGAAAATGACCCCGCCGTGATCACGACGGCGTAGGACCCAGCCCATGAGCGTGACCTCCTGGTCCAGATTGTCGGTACCGAGTTGGTTACAGTTATGCGTGCGCCGCAGCGCTCCCATTGAGTCCATTGTTATGCTCCAGAACCGGCATCGCCGGTGGTAGAATAGGTAGAAGGTGTAAGGTATAAGGTCGAAGATTCAAAGTTACAAGTGAGTTACTCGGAGGTTATCAGGTCGTTTAGTTGATTGCCCTGTTGCTCCACCGTTCCCTGCAGGGAGAAAGGCTCCTGTTTCTTGTTCTGCATATTGCGCAGGATACCTTCATGCTGTTCAAGCTCCTGTTCGCCAATGATCAGAGTAAAGCGAGCTCCGGTTCTGCCGGCCTGTTTCATCTGGGCTTTGAGACTGCGGTTGCTGTAATCCATGGCCGCCTGCAGGCCGAGTTTGCGCAGCTGGTGGATAAGAGGTCCGCTGTATGCAATAGCCGTGTCGCCCAGAGCTGCTATGAAGATATCCGCCTGAACGGCAACAGCAATATTTTCCTTTTGCTGCATGAGCAGGGCCAGACGTTCGATGCCCATGGCAAAGCCGATGCCGGGCAGGTTTTTCGGACCGCCTAACTGTTCTATGAGACCGTCATAACGGCCGCCTGCGGCCACAGAGGATTGGGCACCTAAATCAGTGGTCAGAAACTCAAAAGTTGTGCGGGTATAATAATCCAGTCCCCGGACCATAAACCGGTTCAGCTTGTATGTAACTCCAAGGAGCTCAAGCTGTTTTTGTACCGCTGCAAAATGGAGATCACAGTCCGTGCATAAGCTGTCCAGGATGGAAGGTGCATCCTGGACCAGTGCCTTGCAGTCCCGTTTTTTACAGTCCAGAACCCGCAGGGGGTTGGTAATTGTTCTCCGTTTACAGTCCTCACATAATCCGTCCATACGTTCATTTAAGTAATGAACCAGGTGGGTGCGAAAGTCAGGTCTGCATTTGGGGCAGCCCAGGGAATTAACCTCCAGGCTTACCGTTAGACCCAGTTCGGTGAGCAGCAACTGGCCCATGGCCATCAGTTCGGCATCAATCTGCGGCTCCATGGCGCCGATGATTTCCGTGTCGATCTGGTGGAACTGGCGTAGTCTGCCCTTCTGCGGGCGCTCATGGCGGAACATGGGGCCAATGGTGAACAACCGCTGGACAGGCTGCTTAACATGGAGTCCGTGCTCGATAAAGGCTCTAAGCAGAGAGGCCGTGGCCTCGGGGCGCAAGGTGATGCCTTTGTCGACAAAGGTGTACATTTCTTTTTCAACAATATCAGTAGCTTCGCCGATGGAACGGGCAAAGAGCTCTGTTTTCTCTAAGATGGGCAAGCGAATTTCCCGCATACCGAAGCGGCGAAATATGTCGCGGGCTGTTGTTTCTATCTGCTGCCAGATGGCAACTTCATCGGGCAGGATATCCTTAAAGCCGTTAATGGCCTTGATCTTCAAGCAGACCTCCGTAGCAAACAGTATTTTGCCGGTACATTTCAAGCAGAATTAAAAAAGATTCAAAAAATATAAAATTTAATCGATTTGTCGGGGAAAAGTCAAGCCGATGTAGCCGGATTGTGGTAATATAAATGATTATTTTTTTAAAGAGTTTGATATGGGGTTGTTGGATACAGGGATACTTGACAAAGTGGTCCGTGCGTAGCATTATTTCAACAAACCTTGGGGCTACCTTGAAAAATTGTATTTTCGCGATTTCTTGACCTCGTCATGCAGTCAAGCTGCACCACTGAACGAAAAGCCTAATTTTTCAAGGCACCCATGAGTACACTATATAAGAGAAATTAATGAAACTGCCTGAACTCAAAATTGGTCCTTTCATCGCTCGTATTCCCCTCATTCAGGGTGGTATGTCCATCCGGGTATCCACCTCTGCTCTGGCAATTCCGGTGGCCGAATGCGGTGGTATCGGCACCATCGGCGGCTCCGGTGTGCCGTTACTGGAACTGCAGGAAGATATCCGCAGGGCAAAGGCTGCCACTGACGGTGTCATCGCCGTTAATATCATGTACGCAATGAAGGAGTTCTACGATCTGGTGATGGGGTCCATAGAAGCCGGGGTGGACATGATCATCACCGGTGCCGGGTTTTCCCGGGATATTTTTAAAATTGGTAAAAAGCATAATGTCCCCATAGTCTCCATTGTCTCTTCAGCCGCCTTTGCCCGTCTTGCTGAAAAGCTTGGTGCTGCAGCCATCGTTGTTGAGGCTGCCGAGGCCGGTGGCCACCTGGGAACGGATGTGCCGTTGAGAGAACTTTTTCCCGACATTCGCAAGGTGGTGACCACGGTGCCTTTGATTGCCGCCGGCGGCGTAATTAACGGTTTTGAAATGGCCGAAATGATGGATAAGTACGGTGCAGATGGAGTTCAAATCGCCTCCCGCTTTGTCCTCAGTGATGAATGTTCGGTATCGCAGGCGTTTAAAGAGACGTACCTCAAGGCACAAAAAGAAGACATTGTTGAGGTTCAGTCCCCGGTGGGGATGACCGGCCGGGCCATTAAAACCCCGTTTATCAAAAAGATGGAACAGGGAGAAGATGTGGCGGCCCCGAAATGCAAATTTAAATGTTTGAAAAAATGTAGTTATAAATACTGTATCAATGACCGGCTCATGGCCTCCTGTACAGGTGATGTTGAAAACGGTCTGGTCTTTTGCGGTGCCAATGCCTACAAAATGACTGAAATTCTGCCGGTTAAAGAGATCTTCAAGCGTTTTGTCCGGGATGCGGAATCCGTGTACAAGGAAAACAGGTAGGCTGCTGCATGTTTGATTTCTCTTCCTATAGACTATTTGTAGTATGACCAGGCTCGCAATCAGTGGCAAAGAACCGACTGAAGAACCACAGGAGATAAAGCCTCTGGTCATGCCGGAGGGGCAGCATCCTGTCCGGGAGCAGGATATTGAACAGGAGGCGCTCAAAGTGCTGTACCGGCTGCGTGACGCCGGCTATTCCGGCTATCTTGTCGGTGGTGGTGTCCGTGACCTCTATCTTGGTAACAGGCCGAAAGATTTTGATATTTCCACTAACGCCCGTCCCGGACAGCTACGCAAACTCTTTCGCAACTCCCGTACCATAGGACGTCGTTTTCGGCTGGTGCAGGTTTTTTTTCGCGGCAACAAGATAATTGAAGTCTCTACCCTTCGATCCCGGAGTGAGTATGACATCAATGACCCGGATAAGGTCCTGCCCTCTAACAACACCTTTGGAACCCTGCAGGAAGACGCCTTTCGCCGGGATTTGACCATTAACTCCCTGTTTTACGAGGTCGAGAACAAAACCATTATTGACTATGTAGGTGGAGTGCAGGATCTTGATAATGGTATTATCCGTATTGTCGGTGAGCCGGATCGTCGTATTACCCGGGATCCGGTCCGCATGCTGCGGGCGATCCGTCACGCAGCCCGAAACGGTTTTGCAATTGAGCCTGAGACCTGGAAGGCTATAGTCAAGCACCGGCATAAGCTTGATCTCTGCCCACCCTCACGGATCAGGGATGAGCTGCTTAAGGATCTCCATACCGGCAATAGTCGGGCATGGGCTGAAATTGCCTTGAAAAGCGGTATCTTTACCACCCTGTTTCCTTTCTATGGGGAGATGCTGGCCGGCAAAGACGGCATAGCGGTGAAGAAAGAGTTGCTGGCAATACTGGCTGTTCTGGATCGATTGTATGGTGAGGATGTTAAAAAGGGCAAGGTTGTTGTTGCTGATTACATACTTTTTGCCTCTCTGCTGTTTCCCTGGGCTGACAAACGTTTTGAGCTGATGAAGCAGGAGCTCAAGGGAGCGAGTTATCACCATCTGGCAAAGGCGATCCGAGCGGAGCTTGACGATGTTTTCTCCCACCGGCTGAACCTCAAACGGATGGCCAAGGATGCTATCACTACCCTGTTTGTTAATATGCCCGGTTTTAAAAAGCATCAACATAATAATTCATGGCCTGCCTGGCTGCGCAGGAAGAGCTATTTTGCCGATTGTTCCCGTTTTTATGCTGTTTGTCAGGAGGCCTGCGGCAGCGAAACAATGGATGTCTCTCTGTTTGTTGATATTACGGCGGAATCAAAGCCTCCTCTTCGTGAGCGCAACAGTCGCTTAAGAACCGGCCGTCGTGGTGGCAGGAGAGGAACTAGTCCAGCCTTTGCCTCTGATAAGAAGGGAGTCTTTGGTTTACGAAATGGATAGTAACTCATCACGGCTTTGTAACTATCCGCTCTCACATATTTCTGAAATGTAAGTTAGCACAGGTGCCTCAGGTTTGCACGCTGACTTCCGTTCGTTATAACAGCGAAGCGGTGTCACCCCTCTATGCGGGCGGAAGTCAGCGTGTGAAGATGAGGTGCCTGGGATGGCTTACAGAGGATAAGATTGCGTTTTTTACTCTATAATATTCGCTATGGGGCAGGCATTGGCAGCAAGTTCCATCTGCCTGTTCCCTATGCCGGTTACCTGAAACGGTCTGCGGATAATTTTGACCGGATTGCTGAATATATCCGCCATATTTCCCCTGACATTGTCGGCCTGGTCGAGGTGGATTCCGGTTCGTTCCGTGTCGATAACTGTTGCCAGGCCGAGTCGCTTGCCAAGCGGCTCGGTTATAATCATGTTGTCGAGTCCAAGTATCGGCAAGGTTCCATGGTACAACGGGTACCGGTGCTTTGTAAGCAGGGCAATGCCCTGTTGTTTAAGCAGAAAATCCTTGAACACAGTTTTCATTTCTTCAAGCAGGGAGTCAAGCGACTGGTGATCGAGGCCAGGACTGGAGACGTCACTGTTTTCCTTGTTCACCTCTCCCTGACCTACCGTAGTCGACAAAACCAGCTGGAACAGCTGTTTAAGATGATTCAGCACGTGAAAGGGCCGATCATTGTAGCCGGTGATTTCAATGTGTTATGGGGAGACCGGGAACTTGTGCTCTTTCTTGCCGCCACCGGTCTGATCAATGCCAATAACGAGGGGCGCCCCTCACATCCCAGCCAAGCGCCCAAACGGCAGCTGGATTATATTCTCCACAGTCCGGATCTTTTGATGAAGCAATTTTCCATTCCAAGGGTAAAGTTTTCCGACCACGCTCCCCTGGTCTGTGATTTTGAAAAAAAATAAAGTTGGATTGAACGGAGAACACGAAAATGTTTTTATGACAGAGCGATGACTGAACCATTGCGGCCTGTCACTCCACTTCCTTGTCGTACCGCCCTGCGATAGGAAAAGAAGTCTTTATTACAGACCGTGCAGATTCCTGCTGTTTCAATATTTGTATCCTTAAGTCCCGCTTCCGTAAGCTGATCGCGGCTGATTGCCCAGAAATCGAAATGGCAGGGGGTGACCTGCCGGGCATGAAACGATTTCGGCAGTTCCTGCCGGTAGTTGATAAACTCGGCGCAGCAGGGTCCCAGCGAAGGACTGATGACCGCCTTGAGGTTATCGGGATTCACCCCATAATAATCGTACATGGTAGCCACGGTTTTAGCTATAATGTTGAGCGTGCTTCCACGCCAGCCGTTATGAACTGCGCCGATAACCCCTTGTGCCGGATCATGGAGCAGGACTGCCTGGCAGTCGGCCTGTTGTATCAGCAGACCGACACCAGGTTCACTGGTGATAAGGCCGTCAGCTTCTGCAACCTCCGTGTCCTGCTTGATGTCTTCAGCAATAACTACTTGATCGCCATGGACCTGAACCGCTGAAACAAGATAGTGAATACCAAGACATTGTTTGAGTCGCTGACGATTTATTTTAACACCATCTGAGTCGTCACCTACGCCAAAACTCAGGTTAAGGGTTGCAAACGAATTGCTGCTGACTCCACCACAACTGCAGAGCATGGCATGGGGAATGGAAAGAAGATCGGAGCGGTACCAGCGCATTGAATCTGCAGCCGGGTTTTTCTGCAGTTGAAAAATCATAGAACAAAAAAAAGGGAAAGCCGTCCGGGCTTTCCCTTTTCTGTTTCAGTGTAAGTCAGGTGACTGATTTAGAAGTAAACATCAAAGGTCAGATACACCTGGTCGGCACTCTCAACGGGCAGCTGCGAACCACTTTGCAGAGCCATATTGTATGCTGCTGTCATCATTCCTGCGTTATCGGTATCGTATGGTTTAACATTCCAGTCTACACCGGTGTAATCAAACCAGTAATGCTGATACCCCAGACGAACGAACGTCTTGGCGTACTTGGAAATAGCCTCGCCAGTCGGCAGGTCATAAATCATGTAGATTTCAGCAACCTGGCCGCGGGTAGCCAGCTTAGACAGGTACAGGTCGTCGTGGGCGGGTGAAAAGGCGATCCAGTATTCTGATCCCCAGTTGTACTCGGCACCGAACTTCAGGCCGACATTGGGGATATCGTAGCGAACACCGGCATACACGGAATAGCCGTCTTGACTGTCGGTGTTGGGACGCCAGTTGGGGTTGGGGAGCATGGAACCATCAGGCTGTGGAATCATTGCTGTTGCAAAGTCATTGAACATGCCATGTCCGCCCGGATCGGTTCGGCTCCAGCCACCAGCCAGGAAGTAGGTAAAGTCGGCAACCTTATCCTGGTATACTCCCGTGGTATGATAGAGATTGCCTTCCGTGCGGTTAATCCCCATCTGGCTGGGTGCCATGGCGTTGATGATCGGATCCTGAAAGTTGGGATAATTGAACATGTTGACGACAGCAAAGGACTGGAGGTTCAGGAGGCGATTACCCTTTTTCAAGACGTCCCAGTCGAAACCCATGAAGTCTGTGTCGTCGGCGTTGTAGAAATTAGCGCCATTCGCACTCCAGAAGTTGCCATCATCAAACTGAAGGCCGTCTTCAAAGCCACGACCGTAACAAAAACGAATGCGGCCGGTACCCATGGCCTCGTTGCCCCAGGCGTATGCATATCCGAAGGTAAAACCATCAAAGGCGTAATCCATGTAGGCTGTCGGGGTAGCTAAGCGCTCGTCTAAACCCAGACGAACCTGTGCGGGAGGACCATCAGTGGTCGGACGACGACCAATGGAGAACCAGATCGGCATTCCGCCGATGTTGTTCCAGTTTACAAAGGCACGATCTACGCGCAGGGCGTTGTCGGAAGGGGTGCGGGTTGTATTGCCGTCAAATTGCGGCCACCAGGTTTGCTGGTCATTACGGGCATAACTCTCCATGCCCCATACTTTGTACATGGCAAGACGTCCCTTGAACTCTACGTTCTCGGTTGCCTTAACGCGCATGTTCAAGCGAAAACGGTTGGTGAACATGGTGTCGTTGCTGAAGTCGGGCCCGCTTTCCACCTGACCGGTCATCGGGTTGACAAAATCGGCCCCTGAGGAATTGTAGTAGTACAAGCCGGCACGGAAATCGCCGAAGAATTTGAAACGGGCAGCCAGATCCCATGCCTCGGATTTCTCATCCAGCATGTCACCCATGTCGTCGACTTTGTCGCCGTACTCGGAAATGGATTCGTTCTGCTGGGCCATCTGAGCTTTCAGAGCTTCCAGCTGGCGTGACAGCTCGTCAATTTTACTGTTCAGGTCTGATGGCGTTTTACCGGCACTGGCAGATGCTACTGCAGGCAGGGCAATCAACCCGGCAAGAGCCAGCATGGAAATTGTTTTGACCATTCTTCTTCCTCCTCCTCATTTTTTGGGATTGTATCCCGTTGATTACCCGTGTTCTCTTAGCAAAAACGAGGAATTTTTTTCGCTCGCATTGCTCACGCAGATAAAATCTTCACCTATAATATTATTTATACCTTACGTTTTTTTATCGTATTTTGATCATGTTGTCAATAGATCGACCTGAAAAAGTAAAAAAATTTGTACCACAAGTAATAATATCGCCAGGTGATTGGAGCGGGACAGGGAAGGTCGGGATCGTTCGTTCCTGTTTTATACGTGATTAACAGGTGTTATTCGGTGGGGAGTTCCATCAGCCGAGGTGAGTAGAGCAGTAAAGTCATTCATCCCCCCTTTCCCGTACCAGGGACGGAAAAGAGGGTGCAGGTAGGAGCAGAAAAAATTTTGGTTCAGTCGAGATACCGGAAGGTCATCCGCTTGTTTTTTCTACCGATGCGGACTGTGCCGCCCTTGTGGAGCCTGCCGAACAGGATTTCCTCGGTGAGGGCATCGCCGATCTCTTTCATGATCAGGCGGCGCATGGGCCGGGCGCCGTAGGCAGGGTCATATCCCTCTTTGGCCAGCCATTTGCGTGCTCCCGGAGTCAGTGATATATTAACCTTTTTATCGGCCAACTGGGCCTGCAGCTCAAAGATCATCTTGTCGACAACCTTTTCAACCGCATCCATCTCCAGGGCCTTGAAGGTGATAGTTGCATCCAGCCGGTTCCTGAATTCCGGCGCGAACAGGTTCTTAATGGCCTTCTGCTCCTTGCCTGAAGAATCGCCGAGAAAGCCGATGGCCCGCTCACTCATCTCGCGGGCGCCGGCATTGGTGGTCATGATCAGGATAACGTTGCGGAAATCCGCCCGTCTGCCGGCATTGTCGGTCAGGGTGGAGTGATCCATTACCTGCAGCAGGATGGAGAACACATCCGGATGCGCTTTTTCAATTTCATCAAGCAACAGTACAGTGTAGGGGTGCTTGCGGATGGCATCAGTGAGCAGGCCGCCCTGGTCAAAACCGATATAACCGGGAGGGGCACCGATGAGACGGGACACGGCATGTTTTTCCATGTACTCGCTCATGTCAAAGCGCTCAAAGTTAACAGACAGAGCACTCGCCAACTGTCTGGCCACCTCGGTCTTGCCCACCCCGGTAGGGCCGGCAAACAGGAAAGAGCCGGTGGGAGACAATGGATTACCAAGGCCTGCTCGGGAACGTTTTACCGACTGGACGACTGCAGCAATGGCTTCGTCCTGGCCAAATATTACCGATTTCAAGTTGTTGTCCAGTTCCCGCAACCCTTCCGTTTCATTACTGCTTCTGGAAGTTACCGGGACCCTGGCCATCCTGGATACGGTACGTTCAACGTCCCGTACACCGACGGTTTTGTCGATTTTTCCTGCCAGCCGGAAGGAGGCACCTACCTCGTCCATGACGTCAATGGCCTTGTCAGGCAGGAAACGGTCATTGATATAGCGGTGGGCAAGGTCTGCAGTTGTCTGGATGGCCGGCTTTGAATAGTGAACCCGGTGATGCTCTTCGTAACGGGACTGTAATCCTTTTAAGATGGCACAGGTATCATCCACAGAAGGCTCTTCAATATCAATCTTCTGGAATCGCCGGGCTAGAGCCCGGTCCTTTTCGATATGATTTTTATACTCTTCATAGGTTGTGGAGCCGATACAGCGGATGGTTCCAGCCTGCAGGGCCGGTTTAAGCAGATTGGAGGCATCCATGGAACCGCCGCTGGTTGCACCGGCACCGACAATGGTGTGCATTTCGTCAATAAAGAGGATGGCGTTATCCTTTTTCTCGATGGCCGCCACCACGGCCTTGAGCCGTTTTTCAAAGTCACCCCGGTACTTGGTGCCGGCAACCAGGGTACCCATATCCAGCATGTAGATCTCGGTTCCCTGCAGTAGGTCAGGCACCATCTTTTTCCGGTTCGGTTTTTCAGATTCCCTGGTTACTCCATCTTCATGGATACGCAGGGCCAACCCCTCTGCCATGGCGGTTTTGCCTACCCCTGGTTCACCAACCAGCAGGGGATTACTTTTGCGGCGGCGGCAGAGAACCTGCATCATCCGTTGGAGCTCACTGTCACGACCTATCAGTGGGTCAATATTACCTTTGGCGGCCCGCTTGGCAAAGTTAACAGTGAACTGTGCCAGGGCATCTTCCTTAAGCTTTTTCTTCTGTTTCCCTGGGGCAGACTGCAGGCTGCGCAGCGGTTCACGCTGCAGGTTATCGGGCAGATTATGGGAGATGTATTCAACCACCTCCAGTCTGCCGACACCCTCACTGCCAAGGAAGTAAACGGCATGGGAATCCGGTTCGGCAAAGATGGAGACAAGTACGTCACCTGTATCCACCTGTTTCTTGCCGCAACTCTGGACATGGTTAACCGCCCGCTGCAGTACCCGGTTAAAGGCAACGGTCTGGGCAGGTTCCCCATCAGCATCTTTCTGTCTGGGCATGCCGCCTACAAAAAAACGCTCCAGCCGTTCCTTGATTGTGTCATGGTTACCGCCGCATTTGTCAATGATATGATTTGCCAGATCATCATGCAGCAGTCCCCACAGCATGTGCTCGACGGTCACATACTCATGTTTTTTTATTTTTGCTTCTTTTATAGCCTTGATCAGGGCCAGTTCCAATTCTCGACTTAACATAATAAATATTCTCCCCCCGTAGAGGACCGCTGAAAACCATAACCAGGTAGTCAGCTATACGGTATTACTTTTATTAAACTGTGATCGCTTACATCGCTCAGTTCACCTTTTCCAGAGAACACTTGAGCGGGAACTGATTTTTCCGGGCTATTCGGTGGACCACCGCCACCTTAGTTTCCCCGATTTCGCGGCTGTATACACCTGCAACCCCATGTCCCTGGTGATGAACATTGAGCATAATCCGCGTGGCATCTATTGTATCTTTACCAAAAATGGTTTCAAGCACCATGACCACAAAGTCCATAGTTGTATAATCATCATTATGGAGAAGCACTTTGAACAAAGGTGGTTCCTGCAGATCGTCCCTTTCTTTGGTCAGGGTATCTTTTTGGTGTCCTGATCGTGTTTTTCCCATACTGTTACAAATTGATTTGTTATGACCACTTACAATCATGAAGCAGGTGCTGTCACACA
>JAUWLT010000157.1 GCA_030613515.1 Desulfobulbaceae bacterium | reverse complement strand
CTGTTTTTCCGTCTTTTGATGAACCGGATGGTGCTGCAGATGGATCCGTCCCAGCGAAAAATATGCTTGATGATCGCCAAGATCACTGCGGTGGAGGTCTTGGTCATTATCCTGATCGTGATCGGCTATGTCTTTTTTGTCCAGTGATACAAAAAGCCCACGTTATCAGTATCTTCAAATTGAGTTAACAAACCGCTGCAACCTCTGCTGTCAAACCTGCCTGCGGGCCGTACCCGGTATTGATCTGCAGGAACAGGATTTCAGCTTTTCTGTTTTAGAGCAGTTGAAACCTGCGTTGGCACGTACCGGATCCGTCCATCTTCAGGGCTGGGGCGAATCCATGCTGCTTGATGACCTAATTGAGCGTATCCGTTGGTTTAAGGAGCAGGGCTGCAAGGTGAGTTTTACGACCAGTGGCAGTCTGATGACCACCAGCCAGGCAGCAGAGCTGGTAGCCTGTGGTCTGGACAGCAATAACCTTTTCCATGGCCGGTGCCTCAGCACGCGTACAGGACAGCCTGAGGGGGCAAGGGACGCACGCCAAACTCCGGCAGAGCATGCTGTTGCTGCAGAGGACAAAACAGGGGCAAGGCAGCGCTACCCCGGCCCTGGCCGTGAGTTATCTCCTGACCAGGGAGACCATAAGCGAGCTGCCACAGGCAGTGAAGCAGTGCCGTCCCCTGGGGTTGAGCCTTTTTGCCGGTGTCCACCTTACACATGCTGCCACAGAGCAGCAGAAAACCATGCACATCTATTCACATCTTAAAGAGCAACGTTTCAGACAGATCATCAGGCGGGCTTACTGGCAGGCTTTTTTAGGAAGAATGCGTTTACAACTACCTCTGTTCCAGCCTGATTTGACGCCGGTTTGTGATAAAAATCCACTTGCGGGTTGTTTTATAGCCGCTGATGGCTCGGTGGCACCATGTGTTTTCCTCTATCCCCCCACAGCTAACGGACAGGAAAAATGGTTTACAGAGAGCGGAGAGCTGCCTGTTCCCAGAAAGCGCTTTGGTACCCTGAACAAGGATTCTCTGGGCCTGATATGGCAAAGCAGTGATTACCGGGCCTTTCGCAAACCCTTTCAGCACCGCCTTGAGGTGTATGAACGGGAGATGGCAAAGGTCGGCCTTGGCATGGATGCTATGCAAAGGCTGGAGCGGGCCAAAAATCATATCCGTAAAGCCTTCCTGAGTCTGCCCGTGCCGGAATGCTGCAATAGCTGTCCGAAAATGGAGGGGTTTTAGCATGGCCTTTCCGGAAGTCGGCGATACCCTGGATATTTTTATCCTTCGCTCTGAGTTGCACCAAGGAGCCATGGCCACCCTTTTTTTGGCGGAAGACCTGCTTTCCAAAGAAAAGGTTGTTCTGAAAATACCCTGTGGCGATATTCTTAATCAGCCTATCCTCTTGTATCACTATCAAAATGAAGAGCGCATCAGTCGACTGCTTAATCACCCCGGAATTATCCGCTTTATCCACCGGCAAAGAAGTAGGCAGTACATCATCATGGAATATGTATCCGGCCAGGATCTCAGGTCCAGGGTCGGCAAGAATCGTCCGCTTGAGCTGAACACTGCCCTGAGTCTGATGGGCCAGCTCTGCAGTGTGGTTACCTATCTGCATGAGCAGTCCATTGTTCACCTGGACCTGAAGCCTGAAAATATAATTTGTCTCCAGGATTCCGGTATCAAGGTGATTGATTTCGGCCTGGCCAGCTGCCGATCTCTTCCCGACCTCCTGGCCTTTGATCTGAAAAATCCCCAGGGTACGCCTTGGTATATTGCACCGGAGCAACTTCTTGGCGAACGGGATGACCCCCGGTGCGACATTTATTCCATGGGCATGCTTTTCTACGAGATGCTTACCGGCCGGTTGCCCTGGCCGCGCTCCAGCAAAGTCCACATTGCTCGCCGTCGCCTGCGACACGATCCGACTCCGCCGCGCTATTACAATCCGGAGATACCACCCCGGATCCAGGCTATCGTACTCCGTGCCATTGCCCGCTATGCCGAGGATCGTTGTGCATGTGTACAGGATATGCAACACGATCTGCAATGCTGGCAACAGCTCCCGGTCACGGAAACAGGCAGAAGCAGCAAACAGGCTTCCCTGTGGCGGCGCCTCTTTCCCGGCAAAGCTATACAGCTATCTGGTAGAGAGCAAAAGAGAACAAAGGCTTCAGGAGCTAAACCACAGATTATTGGTGCCCTGGTTGACTCCTCAAAAAGTGATGACATGTTGGCCGAGGTTAAGAAACAGGCGCTTATCCGATCCGGAGAAGTGACGCTTGTTCATGTTATTGAAGAGGAAAGCGACTCTCATGTCAGGCGCTATGGTATTGCGGTTGAAGGTGAGCAGCTGATGGCCGGATTAGAAAAGGCCGTTCAGATCCTGCGCCGCTGTAGTATTGATCCCACTATTCGCCTGATTCGGGGGGAAGTGGTTGATGTGCTGGAACGTCTCTGCATGGATTTGGATGCGGAATTACTGGTGCTGGGTGTATCTCGAAAAAAGGAGGGCTTGCTGCGTGGTGCTTCGGTGCGGCGTCGTCTGGAAAAACATTGTCCGTGCCAGGTGGTGGTCGCAGGGAAGGAACAGTTCTCACCAGCCACTGACTTAACAAATCATCAGCCGGAGCAGTTGACTAAGCAGCAGGTTCTTGCCTGTGATATTTTTCTGGTTGACCTCTGGTACGAGCATCTCCATTATCATACGGATTGTATCTACCAGTTGCTTCTTTATCCTGAGCAGGACATCGATCTCAGCGAGGCCAACTGCCGATTTGGTCACTTCCTGGCCTCTCTTGAAACTTCCGGCAACTGGCAGGAAGTTATCTCAATGCTCGAACCGGTCCATCAGCAATTTCACCGGGTTGTCGCCCGGATGGCCAAGCTCTGTCACAATGATCATGCAGGCTTGCAGGCTCTCTATATTCGTGAGTCGCTGCCACTTTCCTGCAGGTTAAAAAAAGAGTTGGGCCGGGTTTCTTCGTTTCTGCGCGCTCATCTTGATATGGAGCCGCCTGCTGTCCCCTTTCTTGCAGATGAAACCTGTCCCGTTACCATGCCGGATTTGGCCTGCTATGGTCCTTTGCTGCGGGCCTTTAATTTGGACCAGGATCTCTGCGTCTTGGTCGAGGGAAAGAATGTATCCTTCACAGGACAAGCGGAGAGAGACTGAATGCGTTTGATGGTCTTTTCCGATATCCACGGCAATCTCGAGGCACTGCAAAGTGTGCTGAGTGATGCAGCAAACCGAAACGTACACAGGAGCATCTTTCTTGGGGACATGGTGGGTTACGGGCCATATCCCAATGAATGCGTTCATTTGCTGCGTGGCTTGAAAAATTGTCGCTGTCTTGCAGGCAATCACGATGTAGCAGCACTTTGGGAGACCTCTCCCTATGGTATGTCATCAGCTGCCAAAGAGGCGATACTCTGGACCATGGATCAGCTGTCCACTGAAAATAAGGAGTATCTTGGAACATTGCCGGACCGCCTTGACCTGGCGGATATGGTTTTTGTTCATGCCAATCCCTACAACCCGAGAGGCTGGCGCTATGTGATGGATCGTAAGTACGCACTGCGTAGTTTTGCTGCCACCAGCTGCCGTCACCTCTTCATCGGTCACAGTCATCGCCCGCTGGTGATTACAAGAAAACACCTGGTGGCGGTTAACCTTCAGGCTGTAGCCGGTTCCATAAAGATTGGAGTGGATGATAGCAGGCGTCGTATCATCAACTGCGGCAGTATCGGTCAACCAAGAGACAGGGATGCACGATCCTGCTACCTTATCTTTGACAGCCGCAAACAGGTACTGGAGTTTTATCGTGTCGACTATGATACGGAAAAAACGGCCAAAGCTATTCAGGCTGCCGGTCTACCATCGTCGCTTAGTAAACGGCTGCTTAAAGGAATCTAACTAGTGCCTGTCCATAAATGGTCTTTTTGCCCGATCTCTGCGTCGTGCGAAAAAAATAATGCTCGCAATACCACATGTATGCCTGTGCTTATTTTTTTCGCGATCCTTGATCTCGAACAAAAAGCCTCATTTATGAACAGACACTAACTAACCCGGAGATTGTCTATGAAAATCAAGAGACATGGACAGGTGGCAACCACCAATCTTAAAAAGCGTTTTTTTCTCTGGTCTACTCTTATTCTCCTTGGCGGCGGCCTGCTGTTGTCGGCACTTTCTTACTGGAACACCCGCCGTCTACTCATGGCCGATGCTATGGCTAAGTCCGAGGTCATCCTCAGAGAGGTGGAGGCCATCCGTTTCTATGTCAAAGAAGAGCTGCGGCCGAAAATGTACGAGCTGCTCGGCCGGAATACCTTTATCATCGAGGCAATGTCCACCACCTATATCAGCACCACTATCATGGCGCGCTTTGCCGATTCCATGCCCAACTATATCTATCGAAGGGCCTCGCTTAACCCGCATAATCCGCGCAATCTGGCAGATCCGTTTGAGGAGGAGATGTTCGACTGGTTTGAAGATGATTCCGACCGGTTGTTCTGGCAGGGTGTAGTGAAAAAAAATGGTGAATCATTTTTTGTTTCCATGATCCCTGATTTCTTTGCCCCGGCCTGTATCCGCTGCCATGGCAAAGCGGAAGAAGCACCCCAGTCTTTGATAGATCGATACGGTTCAGAAGGTGGTTTTCGATTTCAGGCAGGAGACCTGGCAGGCATCAACTCAGTGGCAATCCCTGTCTCCGCATCATTGCGTGAGGCGTGGCAGGGAAGCCTTGTTATTTTTTTTATCACTCTCAGCGGAAGCCTTGTCTTACTTTGGCTTTTGAACCTGCTCTTTGGACGTCTTGTGATCGAGCGTCTTGGCGTGATGTTATTGCTTGTGGCTGAAAAGAAAAAAGAGAGTAGTGTAGCACAGGGTCCAGGAGACGAACTTGATGCGCTGCAGGCCTCCCTTGGTTCCCTGCGCAGCTATGTTCGTTCGGCCCGTAAGGGGGATGGGCTGGAACCTAATTTTATCGGCGACTATGTTGTTACCAAGCCGATTGCTGCCGGTGCCATGTCCTGGCTGTACAGCGGCTATGCCGCAAAATCAGGCGACAAGGTGGCTCTTAAGGTCGGTTTTGATGAGGTGTTGCAAAACCCGTTATACAGAACGTGTTTTGAGACGGAACTGCAACTGTTTGAAACCGTGTCACACCCCTGCCTGCCCGAAGTCAGAGAGCGGGTAGAGGATGTGCTGGTTCTGGAAAAAATCCAAGGCCGAAGTCTTAACTTTTTGCTAAATAATGGACGCCTGGACGACCAGCTGCTGCTGCCTCTTTTTTCCCAGCTGTGTGATCTGACAGCATCGTTGCATGCTGCAGGCATTGTCCACCACGATCTGCGCCCACACATCCTGATGCTGGATGAGAGACAGCACGTACAGCTCATCGATATGGGGCTGGCCGCAAGTGACCAGCAGCCTGATCCCATCGTGGCCGCAGGTCTTGGCCCCCAGGGTGACCTGCTCTATATGGCACCGGAACAGATCAAGGGCAAACGGGGTGATCCTCGCAGCGATATCTATACCATTGGTATTCTGCTGTACCTGGCAACAACGGGGAATCTGCCTTTTAGCGAAAAAAGAAAATCTCCAAAGGGCTGGATGCAGCACAAGGAACAGGTTACTTTTCCAAGAAAGTATCGGGCCGGCCTCTCTGTTTCTTTAGAACAGGTCATTCTCAAGGCTATGTCCTATGATGTCAACAAACGATACCAATGGGTGGAGGATCTGTGGGAGGATCTGAATAAAGTTGAAAGACAGTTTATAAAAAACAGTGAGATAATGTGAATAAATTCATCTGGTTTTAAAGTTTGCCTCCCGCCTTTCAGGGGCGGGTAGCGTTCATTCTTTGTGACCCAAATTACCAGTAACTTGGGCCACAAAGAAAGAATTTAACTGCATTGATTTTCTTGGAAACAATTATTGTAATTTCTCCAAAAATAGGAGGCTCCAGTTTTTGTAGGAGCCCAGTCCTCTGGGCGATTGTTAGCTTTACAACACTATGCCGGCATTCTTATCGCCCTGGGGACAGGGCTCCTTATAGTTATTCCAGACTAAACCTGGTAGAAAAAGATAACATCCTTTTTTGAAGCATGCACTTCTCCCATTACGAATTTGGGCTCCTAAACGCTGGACGTTTTTTCGTAGACCTTCG
>JAUWLT010000078.1 GCA_030613515.1 Desulfobulbaceae bacterium | reverse complement strand
CCAGAACTGTCCCTGGTACTATGAGTTCAAGCATGTTGATCCCGGCGAAGTGGGCCATCAGGACACGCTTAAAATCAATCCGGCTGACGCGGGTAAACTAGGCATCAAGGACGGAGACAAGGTACGCATCACCTCGGAGTGAGGCAGCGGTGTTGTGACCGCTCATCTCTGGGAGGGTGTTCGTCCTGGAACAGTGGCCAAATCTTACGGCCAGGGACATTGGGCGTACGGCAAAGTTGCTGCAAAGGATTACGCCAAGGCCGAAGAGCGTGGTTTCAACAACAATACCATCATTCCCTGGGATATTGACAGGCTATCCGGTTCTAATGCCAGAAACGGTGGTCAGGCTGTTGTCAAAATCGAGAAGGTTTAACCTAAGAGGAGGTCGCTACAATGACGCAATATGCGATGGTTATAGACTTAAGAAAATGCGTAGGCTGCGGTGCATGCGCTCTTGCCTGCAAAACCGGCAATAATACTGCTCTCAGAAAAGATGGTCAGACCCATAACTGGGCCGACTTTATCCACGAGACAACCGGCAAGTTTCCAAATACAGGATATAAGACAACACCTGTCTTATGTAATCATTGCTCCAATGCCCCCTGTGTCGAGGCCTGTCCCACTGAACCCAAGGCGATGTACAAGACCAAAGACGGGCTCACCATGCATAACAATGAGCGTTGTATCGGTTGCCTTCAATGCCAGGAAGCATGCCCGTACAGCATGGAAGAGGTTAAACGTGATGGTGCATATGGACAGTACAGTGTGATCAGCTTTAATGAAGAAGGTGAACCATATCAGCCTTTTTATCAGGACAAGGACGAATTGATCCCGGGCTGTACGGCATCAAGTGCTGAGATTGCGGAAAAGGCTGGTGCCACGCCACCCTATGAAACAAAATATTCGCATCCTGATTATGCAAATGTTCGCGGAGACGGCATTGTGGAAAAATGTATCTTCTGTGATCACCTGGTGAAAAAAGGAGAGCTCCCTTACTGCGTGGAAGCCTGTCCGGCAGGAGCCAGGATATTCGGCGATATCGCAGACCGGAATAGCGATGCCGCTAAACTGCTGAAGAAATATAAACCAACCGTACTCAAGCCGGAGGCCGGTACCAAACCAAACGTTTATTACATCCGAAATTATAGTGCTTGATTTCAATCAACATATGCAGGGGGTAGTCCCAGACTGCCCCCTCTACTTTTTTCAGGTTATCATGAAGCACACAGAAAACGACCTGTATCAATTACTATCCGATACCTACCGGCTTCTTGCGGCAGCGTTTTATCCGCCTGATCGCCGATTTTTCCTGGAAGAAAACCTCTGTAGTAACCTGGAGAGAGTTTTCAATGAACTTTGTCCTGAGGCTGTTCCCCATTGTCAGGCTATGGCGCATGCACTGCAGAACAGTACCACGGAGGAATTACAGGTGGAACATGCGGCCTTATTTATCGGCCCCTTTGAACTCCTCGCTCCTCCTTATGGCTCGGTGTACCTTGAAGGCAAGCATGCAATTATGGGTGATTCAACAGTTGAAGTGCAGAGGTTGTACCGGCAAGCAGGGCTCCTACTCAAGGAAAAAGAAGTTCCGGATCATATCGCTCTGGAGTTGGAATTTGCCGGTTATCTTGCCGGGAAAGTCCATGGCCGGCAACATGATAATGATCGTGATGCAATGGAGGAGACCCGGAAGTTTTATAAACAGTTTGTGCATGGCACACTGATACGATGGATACCGGAGTTTTGCCGGCGAATCAGGTCTGAGACGGAACATACGCTCTATAACTCCCTTGCAAGCTGTCTTGAGGAATTTGTTATCAAAGAAAACAGAGTTATTCAGTGTGACCCGGTGTGACGTCTGAGGAATCAAACAGATGCTCACGGAACTCATTGGCAGCGTGGCAGCAACAACAGAGAGTGTCACTCTTGTTCCGTCACGATGCCTGCGAAATCGTTATAGATCGAGCAACTGCCGACACTGTGCTGATAGTTGTCCGGAAAAGGCAATATCATTCCGACCGACTGTCTCTGTAACTACCAAGCAGTGCTCCGGCTGTTTGTCCTGTGTGGCCTCTTGTCCCACCGAAGCCTTGGTTCCGAACTCTTCAACCTTCCTGTTCCGCCAAACGGTCCTCAAAGCCAATAATAAGAAAATCGTGCTTGCCTGTAAAACGAATCCTTATGCCCGATCCGATGTGCGTGTTGAGTGTCTGGCCGTATTGTCTGTTGTCGACCTGGTTGCTCTGGTTTTCGCAGTTGATGCCATCGAACTCCATCTTGGCTATTGTGATACATGTCCTCGTTCACGGGCAATTTCTTTGTTGCGGGACAGGGTTAAGCAAGCCTCGCGTCTTACTCATCTTACCACTGGTAAGATGATCAAGTACATCGAAGATTCAGCTGGACAGAAGCCATTGCAGAAAGAACGGAGGGCCTTTTTTCAATCACTTAAACGGGCTGTTCTAGATGCAACAGCGAATGTTGCCAAAAGACATTCGGACACCCCTGAAAAGGCAAAGAAACATATACCTGAACGTCTTCAGTTTCTCCAACAAGTCCTTGCCGCAACAGAAAAATCGTCACGAGAAAAAACTAAAGTAAGGTTATTTTACTCCTTGACTCTGGGAAATGACTGCAATCGGTGTGGGCGATGCGCCGCCGCCTGCCCGACGGGAGCTCTTACCTGCAATAGAAAAAATGGTAAAGTGTTACGCTATGCCGGAGGTTCATGCAGTGGTTGTGGGCTGTGTGTGGAACTTTGCCCTGTTGATGCTTTATCTGTCAACTCCCCTGCAAGATGAAAAACAAAATAGCAAAACAGCTGTTGAAATTCTTGGAAGAAAATTCAAATAAACGACTTTGCCATGCCTTCTTGGCGTTGGCTCTGAGTTGATTCCAGCAGTTCAGCAAACGGAGCTACTTTCTTGGCATGGCGCCGGATCTCCCATGGCTTTGATATCGCATATTCCGCACCATCAGTATCGGGAATGTGCTGATTGAGCCTCACCCTGCCAATCCCAACATTTTGCCTGCCTCCGTAAAGTTGAGGTTGCTACCGTATGTCGGATTTGGTAGCACATTATCACCAAAACCGTTAGATAAAATAGGAACAACTACAAGTAAGGATATTAACCAGCACAGAGGACACAGAGGTTTTTTCTTTGAGCCCTGTGTTCTCCGTGCCCTCTGTAGTGAAAAAGTGTTTTCTTCCAACATGACAACAAAACAACCAGCAGTATTCCTCGACCGTGACGGCACTATCAACGAACAGATGGGCTATATCAACCATATCAGCAGGTTTGTTCTCCTGCCGGGTGTGGGCCGGGCTATCCGTAAACTCAATGAGCATAACATACCGGTGGTGGTAGTAACCAATCAGTCCGGCCTGGCCCGCGGATATTTTCCCGCCTCTCTATTAGATGAAGTCCATAAAAAAATGGATCAGCAACTGGCAGCAGAGGGCGCTCATATTGACGGTCTCTACATCTGTCCCCATCACCCGGAAGCTAAAGAAAAAAAATATCGAAAAGCCTGCAACTGCCGTAAACCGAAAATCGGCTTGCTCAAGCAGGCGGCAGCAGACCTGAACCTGGATTTAACAAAATCATTTATGGTGGGAGACCGCTGGTCAGACCTTAAATGCGGAGCAGCAGCAGGTGCAACCTCCATCCTGGTTCTTACCGGCTATGGTCGAGGCGATCAGCAGTATATCGGTCCGCAACAGGAGATCCAACCCGCCAAGGTGGCAATAAATTTAAACGCAGCTGTAGACTGGATACTTGAACAACTGAAATCGTAACTGTTCAGGAGCACCCCATCTCTGCACGGTCAGGCTGACTCACATAGATATACTATAGCTCGCAAGCCTGCCTGCACAGATATGAGGCACTCCTGAACAGTTACAGTCCAGTGGTATTGCCAAACTTTTTGCATCCACCTGAATAGTTACCTGAAAGCTTAAACAACAGGGGGGATCAGTTGGGTTTACTTTTTCTATTCCAGTTTCGCCTGTATGAGGTGATTAATACACATCTGCACGGAGACAATTCTGCGGAAGGAACTCCAGTGTTCCGGTTGCACTGTCCATAACCGCTTCCATGCCAATGGGTAAGGGGTAATTATCCCTCTGGTGGCCTGCTGGAAATCCGCCCCAGATTGGATAACTGGTGGATCCGGTCAGTTCCAGCACTCGGCTCCAGATCTGCTCACTTAAACGGATCATCTCCAGGCTATCGTCATGACCGGGATCAAAAACACCGAGGATCAGGCCGGACAGGTTGTCCAGGAGACCGCAGCAGGAAAGGTGGGTAAGCATCCGGTCCAGTTTGTATCCAGGTTCGGCCGTGTCTTCAAGAAACAGGATATTGCCGGTAAACTGCGGTTGCCATGGGGTGCCGATTAAATGGCTGAGGGTGGTCAGGTTGCCGCCTATCAAGCGCCCTTGTCCCATAGTGGGCCGAAGAATTTCCAGTCCGGATATGTTTGTATAGTTTCGAAATTTTCCTCCGAGCTGCTCCCTGAAATGATCCAGAGACACGTTTTCAATGCGGGGCAGGGAAGTGACCCCTGGTCCGTGCAGAGTAATCAGCCCGGTTTTTGTGAAAATTCCATTGAGCAGTACGGTGAGATCGCTGAACCCGATCAGCCACTTTGGGTGAGAACGTAAAAAATCCTGGTCCAGATGATTAATTATACGCAGACAACCATAACCTCCACGGGCTGTAATCAAACCTTTCACCTCATCGTCGGCCCAGAGTGTATGCAGTTCTCGTACACGTTCCTCGTCACCGGCGGCAAGATAGTCGGGTCCACTGTCATCCGGATGATGGTGGCGAACCTGCAAACCAAATTCCCGCAGAATATGCAGGCCGGATTCAAATATGGCAAGATCCTGTATCGGGCCGGCCGGATGAAAGACACCGATTGTATCACCAGCTTTTAAACGCGGAGGCAGAATGGGCTCAACAATGGTCATTTTTGGTTCCGTTCATGGATAAGCCGCAGACCGGTCAGGGTCAGGAGCGGGTCAATGGTGTCAAGAGATGAACTGAAGGGAGCAACCAGGCCGGCCATACCGCCGGTGGCGATGATGTTGATCTTTTCGCCTGCAGGAACCATTTCCCTGCTCAAAAGTGATACCATCCGGTCGATCATGCCGCCGAATCCATGCAGTATGCCGGAGCGGATGGCGGAAACAGTCGTGTTGCCGATAACGGATTCAGGTGTTTCATTGATATCAATGCGAGGCAGTTTGGCAGTCCTGTCCGCTAAGGCATCCAGGGAGATACCGATACCGGGATGAATGGTGCCGCCAAGGTATTCACCCTTTCTGCTCACGCAGTCAAAAGTAATTGCTGTGCCGAAATCAATAACCAGCAGCGCGGTTTTATAATGGTTCCAGGCAGCCACGGCATTAACAATTCTGTCTGCCCCTACTTCTGCCGGATTTTCCGTCAGAACGGTGATACCTGTATCGGTTTGATGTGTGACGGCTATGGGCGGTGTGGTGCAGTTAGTGAAGTGTTTTGCGGCAAAACTGATCCAGCTTGTTTCCAGGGTAGGTACCACTGACCCGATTATAAACCCGGTTATCTCATCTTTCTGTATCCCTTCCATCTGAAAGAGGGAGTGATAACGGATGGCAAGCTCATCTGCGGTCCTGTCCCGGTCGGATTTAAGGCGCCACTGATGGATAAGGGTCTGGTCGTAAAAAACACCGCTTACAGTATGTGAGTTGCCGACATCAACGGTAAGGAGCATGGTTTCACCTGGGCTGAAGCTGAAACGGAAACAAAAAATGTTTTTTTTGTGGAAAATGATAAGATATTCCAAAATTAAAAAAAGGTCCAGACAGATACTTGTTTGATCTGCAGGTAGAATGTAATCCTATGGTAAGACTATGACAGAATGTATTCAGGTAATAACTACGGTTGCAGTTCAGGAAGATGCGGATAAACTTGCCCGGCTCGTGCTTACAAAACGACTGGCTGCCTGTATCCAGATCACCCCCTGTCGTTCATCTTACCACTGGCAGGGTACAATTGAGCAGGATAATGAATTGAAACTTGTTATGAAATCCTCTGTTAAACTCTACCCGCAACTTGAAAAGTTTATCCTTGACCATCATCCCTATGATACTCCGGAAATCCTGGCCACTCCTGTACAATTCTGCAACAGTGGTTATCTTGACTGGCTGGTTGGTGAGCTGAAAGCTGAGTGACATTATGACCGAAACCAAGAAAAAACCGGGCCGCAGGCGCCGGAAAAAAGAATATCAATGCCACTGCTGTAAAGAAAACAAGCCCTTCTGCTGGAGCTGTACCTGCGGCTTTGAAATCTGCCCGGAATGTTTTGCTGAAAATAAATGGGGTATCTCAAACGGCCCGACCTGGATCTGCCCGGACTGCGAGCGGATACACATGATGGAGTAACGCGCTCAAACGTTTAATCGTTCAAACGTTGAAATTGACTTGTTGCTCTCCACTGGGTAAACTATATTGATAACAATAAAAGTCGCTGCCTGTTTTTTGACAGACAATTTTTTGTACAAGTTATTTTCACTTGCACCCTAAATTCAATCATTTACTTTATCATTGCAAAACGTGTCAGCCCACCAATACGACGAATCCAAGATAAAAACCCTTAGTTCGCTTGAGCACATTCGCAAGCGGCCCGGTATGTATATCGGCCGCCTGGGTAACGGCTCTCATCCTGATGACGGTATCTATATCCTGATCAAAGAGGTGATTGATAATGCCGTAGACGAGTACATCATGGGGTATGGCAAGCGGGTTGACGTCGCAATTGAGGAAGATGGCAGATGTCGGGTGCGGGATTATGGACGCGGTATCCCGCTGGGTAAGGTAGTGGAATGCGTTTCCGTGATCAACACCGGTGCAAAGTACAACACTGATGTCTTCCAGTTCTCAGTCGGCCTCAACGGTGTCGGTACCAAAGCGGTGAATGCCCTTTCCCGGCACTTTACGGTCTGCGCCTTTCGTGAGGGGAGATTTAAAAAGGCCATTTTTGAACACGGCACCCTGATAGAGGAGGAAGAAGGGAAGAGCAAGGAACAGGACGGCACTCTGATCGAGTTTCTTCCCGACGCAGAGCTGTTTCCTGATTTTGGATTTGACCTTGAATATGTTGGCCAGCGCTTGTGGCGCTATGCCTATCTCAATGCCGGTTTAAGCCTTTTTCTGGATGGCGAAAACGAGAACAAAAAATATTATTCCGAGAACGGCCTGTTAGATCTGCTGGCAAATGAACTTGATGACAAGGAGATCTATCCGGCCATCCATGCCTCGGAAAAGGCCCTGGAATTTGCCTTCACCCATACCGACGATTACGGGGACACCTATTTTTCCTTTGTCAACGGGACATACACCTCTGAGGGCGGCACCCATCTCTCTGCCTTTCGTGAGGGGATTCTCAAAGGAGTTAACGAGTTTTCCGGCAAAAAATATTCAGGCAAGGACGTGCGTGACGGAATTGTCGGCACCCTGGCCGCTAAGATACAGGAACCTGTTTTTGAATCTCAAACAAAGAATAAGCTTGGCAATACAGACATAAGAGCATGGATTGTTAATGCTGTTCGTGAGGCTGTTGCCACCCATCTGTACAAGTATCCGGAAACCACCGAAGTTCTCATGGACAAGGTGCAGCGTAACGAACGTATCCGTAAAGAACTGCAGTCGGTGCGCAAGGAGGCCAAGGCCAAAGCTAAAAAAGTCGCCTTTAAGATTCCACAGCTCAAGGACTGCAAGTATCACCCCTCACGCAAAAAGCCGTCCAAAGAGGGCCGGGAAAATATGGTGTTCATCACTGAGGGTCAGTCTGCGGCCGGATCAATCGTTTCTTCCCGCGATCCCATGACCCAGGCGGTCTTCTCGCTCAAGGGCAAGCCCATGAATGTCTATGGTCAACGGCTTGATCTCTTGTATAAAAACGATGAGATGTACTCCCTGATGCGGGCCCTGAATATAGAGGATTCCATTGGCGAGCTGCGTTTTGACAAGGTTATCCTGGCAACCGATGCCGACGTGGATGGGTTGCATATCCGCAACCTGCTGCTCACCTTTTTTCTCCACTATTTTGAACCGTTGATCAAGTTGGGCCATGTCTACATCCTGGAAACCCCTATCTATCGGGCACGGAACAAGAAAAAAACCTGCTACTGTTATTCCGGCAAAGAAAAAGAAGAGGCCGTGCGCGAGTTGAAAGGACGGGCCAGTGCCAAAACTGTTGAAGTGACCAGGTTTAAAGGGCTTGGCGAGATTTCACCACCGGAATTCAAGCAGTTTATTGGTGAAGACATGCGCATCAAACAGGTGAGAATAGACAACCTGTCCGAGGTGAGCCGGGTTCTTAAATTTTACATGGGCAAGAACACACCCGACCGTCGCCAATACATCATGGATCACCTTACCCTGAGACCGGTATGATATGAGCGATATCCTCGAAAACCGACAGCAGGGCAAGCTGCATAAACTCTTTGACAGCAACTTTCTGGATTATACCTCCTATGTTATCCGGGAACGTGCCATTCCGGACATTGATGACGGCTTGAAGCCGGTCCAGCGTCGTATTCTGCAGACCCTGCACAACATGGATGACGGCCGTTTTCACAAGGTGGCCAATGTGGTCGGTGAGACCATGAAGCTGCATCCCCATGGCGATCAGTCCATCTTTGCCGCTCTGGTCAACCTGGCCAACAAGGGCTATCTTGTTGACAGGCAGGGCAATTTCGGCAACATTTTTACCGGTGACCAGGCATCTGCACCCCGTTATATCGAGTGCCGCCTGTCACCCCTTGCCCGCGAGACTCTTTTTAATAAAGACCTGACCGAGTTTGTCGACTCCTATGACGGGCGTATGCAGGAACCGGTTTCCCTGCCTGCCAGGCTGCCTATGCTACTCATGCTTGGGGCGGAAGGTATAGCAGTGGGCATGGCCACCAAGATCATGCCCCATAATTTCCGTGAGCTGCTGAAATGCCAGATTAAATATTTAAACGGCAAGAAGTTTACACTCTATCCTGATTTTCCCCGCGGCGGTATTGTGGATGTCTCGACCTATGATCACGGCAATGGTCGGTTGCGCTGTCGGGCCAGGATTGAAAAGGTAGACGACAAGACCATTACCGTTACCGAGCTGCCCTATAACCTGACAACTCAATCCCTGATCGACTCGGTGGAAAAGGCTGCCAAGACGGGCAAAATCAAGATCACCTCCATCAACGATTATACGGCTGAAGAGGTTGAAGTTGAGATCAAGCTGCCGCGCGGGGTGCATGCCGATGAGACCATTGATGCCCTGTACGCCTTTACCGACTGTGAAGTAAGCATCTCGCCAAACCTGGTGGTCATCAGGGACAACATGCCCTGCATCGTGCAGACTGAAGAGGTGCTGGCCCATAACACCGATAAATTGCTCCGTGACCTGGAAAAAGAACTCGTTATTGAGCGGGGCAGGCTGTTGGACAGACTGCATGCACGCAAGCTTGAACAGATCTTTATCGAAGAGCGGCTCTACAAAGAGATTGAGGAAAAAATTTCGTATAAGGCTGTTATTTCAACAATTCGTCAGGCCCTGTTTCCCTTTGCCGATGAACTGATCCGCAAGGTGACAAAGGAAGACATTGAACGACTGCTTGAGATCAGGATCAAACGTATTTCGCGATACGATATAAACAAACAGCAGAAAGAAATCCGGGCCATTGAAAAGGCTATTGCCACCATTGAAACCCATCTGCTGGACATGGTGGACTTTACAAAAAAAATCATTGAAGCCCTGCTGAAAAAATACGGGAAACTGTTTCCGCGCAAAAGCAAGCTTAAACAGTTTGACGAGGTTAATGCCCGGGCCGCAGCCCTGTCCAATATTAACGTAGCATATCATCGTGAATCGGGTTTCATGGGCAGCAAGGTTAAAGTAGAAAACAAGAGAAAAGACCTTGAACTGACCTGTTCAGAATACGATCGTATTCTGCTCATCTTCAAAAACGGCCTGTACAAGGTGATCAATGTCGCGGATAAGGTCTTTGTGGGCAGCGATCTGCTGTGGATGGGGCTGGTCGACAACGATCTGGTCTTTAATGTCATCTACCGTTCAGGCCTTGAAAACCTGACCTATGGCAAACGGTTCAAGATGCCCAGGTTTATTATCAACCGCGAATACCGGCTCTTCCCCGAGCACAAACGCTCCGTTATTCAGATGCTGGTCATGGGGAATAAAGAAATTCGAGCCCGGATCAGCCTGGTCCCTTCCTCAAGGGCTCGCTACAATGCCATTGAAATCGACATGGACGACTTTTTGCTCAAAGGAGCATCAGCCAAGGGCAAGCGAATCAGCAATCGGGTGGTCCGCCGGGTCAGCAACATTACCGGTAAACCACGCAAAAAAACACCGGTCATGCCCTCATTGCCCGGATTATCCCTTGAAATTAAAGAAGAAAGTTAGAAAATTTGCCTAGCGCATTTTATTTTTTGGGAAAAATGTGGTTTGCCCCTGAGTATTCTTTTGCAAAAAGTTGTTGCTTATCTTGAATTTTCGGCTATTGTCCAATTTATTGTTGTGTAGTCACTATTTGTAGTTCACGAATTACGGAAAAGATAACCGCACAATCCCC
>JAUWLT010000146.1 GCA_030613515.1 Desulfobulbaceae bacterium | reverse complement strand
TTGTTCTCCAATTTGGGATTCTTTAATATTGAACAAGTAGTTGTAGTTTTATGAAAAAGTATCATGCTGCCATCCGCATTTAGCTCGCATATTTCACAGGTCGAGGTGGCTGCAGATGCGCTGAGCGCCGGAGCAGGCTGGGAAGCGGTCTGCTAATATTGTTTTTTGACCAATCCGGGAGACAGATTTAATTTTTCTTTTTACATAAATATTAAGCAAATAGGTCAACAGTTATCTGTCGTGAAAATTATTCTGTCCCCGGCGTAAAAAAGGAAAAATAGCCGGACGGCTAGACCGTTCTGCGAAATCAGTCCCCTCGCCGAGCAGAACTAGCTGAGCTTTGATGGTAATCAGATATCCATTTGTGGGTCAACGCCTGGCCTTTGCTCCAAATCTGTTGCGCACGATCCAGATCCCAATTGCCAGCAGCAGGAAAACCCCACTGATGAGCAGTTGTGATCGGCCGATTTCCTTCAGTCCAGCCTTGGGAGGCAGAATAAGCTCCCCTCGATTTTTGTGAACCCAGAGAATATGCTCTTCTCCCTGCTTGAAGGTTTGCCCCCTTTGTGCCTGGGTAAAGGCAAGCATGGGTGCTTCCATAGTCAGTTCCTTTCCCTTGTATACAAAAGAAAAAATGGGAGTTATACGAGGTTCTTCCCCTTCCTTAACCGTAGTGTCTGGTTGCAGTTTCTTCACCGTGGCCTGCACTGGGACATAGTCGCTGCTGGTGTCCTCGGTAAAATACAGCGTGTTGACGCCTGCACGGAACATCAGGCCTGCATTGAATAGGATAAAGATGAAGATAAGGAGCAGGATGGTTGACTTTTGCCGTTTTTTTTCTGTTTGCTTATTTTCCATGGCATCTCTTATCCCACAAACTTTTGTCTATGGGAAATATTTTTTTGCTGATCAGGCATCCCTGCTCCTCTTTCAGCGATCCTTTTTGTTCAACTTGTTAAGAATTTCAGACAGTCTTGCCATTTTTGTTTTGGGAGGCTCAAAAATAGCCTGCTGCTGCTCTTTGGAATAATTTTCTGCAATAAACGATTCCACACCAATCCGCTCATACCAACAGTTCAGCACATTGTGACAGGGCAGTCCTTCATTCATGGTCCGGCAGTAGCGAAAGGCCTGAGTATGCCCTAACATCCGGCAATATCCTTTTTTTTCATCATATTGTTCTTTCATTGTTTCTTTTCTGTAGCGTTAAAAGTTACAGCAGCCTCTGCTCGGCGAAAATGGAGCCGGCAAATCAGGGCCACCAATACCAGAACGACTGTCAGGTACCAGGGAAACCATGTCATGGACCGGCGGAAGGCCTCATCCTCCACCAACGATAGAGTCCACAAGGGATGCGTCCCCTGCACACCGTGGCGTAATCGTATTATCAACCCGGCATAAAGGATGCCGATAATCCCGTAGGCAGCATTAAAAGCCAGTCCCTTGAAGCTGAGAACGGTTGCCCGCTGGTGGGACTCGGTGATTTTATTTAAGTAATGACTGGTAAAAAACGAAGTCAGCATCATGGTGACAAAGACCATGACCATGGGTACTACCCCCAGGTAAGGAACGAGCAAGGTTAATCCCCACAAAGAGGCCATGGAGAGTCCAAGCACAAAATAAACGTTGCTGATCGGGCTGAAACGCGCAACCATTTCCCGTGCGATCCTCGGCACCACAAGCCCCAGCAGGGCGACTCCGGAACCGATCAAACCAAAACTTGCCTCGGGCAGATCAATAATCCGGTAGTACTGGCTGGTCATGGTGACCAGCATACGCAGAACATGATCAAAACTCATACCAAAAAGGATAACAGCTAAGGCCATGGGGGTATGCAGAATCCAGCCGCCTGCCGCCAGGGTCAGCCGGGAAACCTCTTGTATCTTCCGCCAGACACCCTGTTGGTCGGTGTTTGACTTCTTGTGGACGGCGGGATCCCGCATACCCAGCGTTGTAATCAAAGCCAGGATGCCGAGTCCCAGGGTGAGATAGATGGGAAAACGCATGGTGACCTGCTGGCTTAGATCCGTCTGCAGACCGAACCAGTGCAGCACCCGGTTAACCGTGCCCGGAGCATAGACCATGGCACCAAGGGTCATGGTGAAAATATAGGCCATGTTCTGGACCCGCATCTGAATATCCAGCACCCGTGGCCAGTCATCGGGATCTCCATGGGCCACCAGGGTATCATAGGCCATAGCTTCATCAGCCCCGCTGGCCAAGGCCTCGGCCAGACCGCTTAATATGCGGTTAAGAAGAAAAGCACTGAAAATCAGCGTACTGCTTCCTAACGGCACAAAACTAAGCAGCAGCATCTCGCCGATCATCAGCCAGCAGGTGGTCACCAGCAACCGTTTTCGGCCGATCAAATCGGCGAGGGCACCCGAAGGGACTTCGGCAAGCACTATGGTAAAGGCCCAGACCGTGTTGAGCAGGGCAAACTGTTCAATGGTCAGGCCGTAATCCAGGAACAAAATGGTGAAGACAGGATAATAAAACCGGGCGTTAAAAAAGGCTCGAAAGGCGATAAACCGCCTGACATTAACGAGTGCGAAGGGTGAAGAAGGTGTGGAAACCATGTCCCATCATGCGAATCTGTGACCTGTTTGTCAAGATGTTCTACCGGTGATATCGAACATATGGGTTATTCACCGGTCAACGATTCATAAAATGATCGTTTATTCAAGCACCTCTGTTAAATTATTGGTTCGTAAATCAGGATAAGGCCACCAGCTATTTTTGATGAAAATCATATGGCTGCTTAAAAGTTGGACGATTAGCCCTTAGGCATTAGCTGTTCTCCTTCGATTTTGAGGAATCGATCTGTTTCAGATCCTTGACATTTCAATGGATCCGGGATGTTCAGGAATAATCATAACCTATGAGGTGTGCTTCCAAACTGAGGGTTGCCAGGGGATATCTTTTTCAGTGGAAATTCTGGTCGGATCAGGATCTATAAGGTATGTTGACTTTCGTTTCGATGGTGCACAGGGTTTTCCAAGGCAAGTCAAAAAAACGTGGCCTGGCCCCGGTTTCCCCTACCGCGTTCCCTCTATGATTTGACTCAACCCCAAACGAAACACTACTACCGCAAGCTGTTAGCGTTACCTTTTTAAAAAAAGATTCCGTTCTCTCTGTACCCTCTATCGTTTAAAAAACATCTCCATTCAGCCCCTACAACTTTGGTTTAAAAAACCGCAGCCGGTTTGCGTTGGAGACCACGGGGACCGATGACAGGGCCATGGCAGCCGAGGCAAACATGGGATGCAGCAGCCAGCCGGTAAAGGGGTAGAAAACACCGGCAGCCAGCGGGATACCCACCACATTGTAGATAAAGGCACCAAACAGGTTCTGCTTGATGTTGCGAATGGTGGCTTGGGAGATACCAATGGCCACCGACACATGGGCCAGGGAATCGCCTGCAAGGGTAATGTCGGCATTGTCTATGGCCACATCGGTTCCCGAACCAATGGCAAAGCCGGTATCCGCCTGGGCCAGAGCCGGGGCATCATTGACACCGTCTCCCACCATGCCGACCTTGTGGCCCTTTTCCTGCAGGGTTTGCACCACCTGCAGTTTTTCCTCAGGCAGGACCTCGGCATGTACTTCCCTAATCCCCAGCTCCCGGGCCACTGCCTCGGCCGTTGCCCGGTTATCACCGGTACACATCACCACTGCAACTCCCTTCTCCTGCAACATCTTGACCGCCTTTACTGAATCCTCACGCACCGGATCGCGCAGGATTAACAGTCCCAGCACCTGGTGTTCATTACCAAGCCAGATCGGGGTCGCTCCCTGTCCTGCCTGTTCATCAGCAATTGTGATCAGCTCTGCCGGCAGGGTCAGACCGTTATCTGCAAGAAAATGATGATTTCCCAGATAACAGGTCACACCATCAACCAGCGCCCGCACTCCCCTGCCCGTAACTGCTGTAAAATCACGCAAGGGAAGCGGTTCAACTCCCTGCTCTCGTGCGCTGGTAAGTACCGCCTCGGCAAGTGGATGTTCAGAGCCCGCTTCCAGGCTGGCGGCAAGGTGCAGCAACTTCGTGCCGTCACCCCCTGACACAGGATGAATATCGGTTACAGCAGGTCGTCCCATGGTCAGGGTCCCTGTCTTATCCACCACAAGATGGTCCAGGGTTGCCGCCGACTGCAGGGCATCTGAGTTGCGGATCAGGATATTCAACTCGGCTGCCCGGCTGGTGCCGACCATGATGGCAATCGGGGTGGCAAGACCAAGGGCGCAGGGACAGGCAATCACCAGTACCGCTATTCCTGCTGTCAGGGCATAGGCAAGGTGTGGATCAGGCGCGACCAGGTACCAGATAATAAAGGTCAGCAGAGAAATCGAGATTACCGTTGGCACAAATATCGAGGAAACCTTATCAGCCAGTCGGCCGATGGGCGGTTTGCTGATCTGAGCCCGTTTGACCATTTTGATGATATGGGCCAGGGTAGTGTCCTCACCCAGGCTGGTCACCTTGAAGGTAAAGGAACCGGACTTGTTCATAGTGCCACCGGTCACATGATCACCTTTGCCTTTCTTTACCGGCAGCGGTTCGCCGGTGAGCATGGACTCGTCTACCGGGGACTGCCCGTCCACGATCTCACCATCTATGGGAATCTTTTCACCGGGCCGGACACGGATACTATCGCCAAGACGAAGCAGAGACACAGGGATTTCCAACTCCTGTTCTCCACGTACCACCATGGCCGATCGTGCCCGCAGGCCAACCAGTGAGCTGATAGCCTCGCTGGTAGTCCGTTTGGCCCGAGTCTCCAGGGCATGACCAAACTGGAGAAAGGCCAGGATCATTACCGAGGCATCAAGGTAGAGATGACTTTCCCGACCTGGAATGAAATCAGGCTTGATGATAATGAGAAGGGAGGCCAGCCAGGCTGCAGAGGTACCCAGAGCCACAAGGGTATCCATGTTGGATGACCGGTGCCGGGCCTGCTTCCAGGCGGTGATATAGTAATTCCTGCCGCTGAAATACATAACACCCAAACAGACAAAGGCCAGCATGAACCAGAACAGCTGGTTGTCCGCAAGCGGTGGAAACAGGCCGGACATATCACCGGCCATTATGCCGAAACCGGCTATGGCCGCAACAATGGCCCGCTGCCAGGAACGTCGGATCTCCTTCCTGGCCTCCTCGGCCTGCTCAAGGTAGGGGTCAATGTACAATTCTTCAATTCCAGCCTGAATGGTCGCATCCTGCAACAGGAGAAGGACATCCGCCGGATGAAGGCTGGTGGTTACCTGCAGCCTGTCGTTATCTAATACAAGCTCACTGGTAGGATCACTTCTGAGCAGGAGTTGTCTGATTGTTTCCGGTTCTGTTTTTTGATCTTCGACCAACAACAAAAAGGTGTCGCTGCTTCTCTTTTCAATCAGAGAACCATCATAGCCATGGTCAATGACCGCATTCACCACCTGCTGCGGGTCACCACCCACTACCCGGGCCTTTTTCTCCACCAGGTTTACCGTGGCGCTGCTGACTCCATCCACTTCAAGAATTGCCAGCTCCACATTGCGCACGCAGCTTGAACAGGTCATATCCGAGATGGCAATTTCATAGCCATCATCACTGTCCGAGCCTGTTGCCACACTCGACTCATCCAGGCCGGCATCATAGCCATGGCTGATAATCGAGGCAACCACAGCCTCCGGATCTCCGCCGGTGACAAGTCCGCTTTTTTCCACCAGGTTCACGGCGGCCTCAGTGACCCCGGGCACGGCAAGGATGGCTTTTTCAACATTAGCCACACAGGCGGCACAGGCCATGTCCGTCACCCGGACGATATAACTCTGTCCACCGGTTTTCTGCTCAGTCGTTTCTGCATCCGCAACCTCCCCGACCTGCAGCTCACAGGTCTCCGGAATGACACCCTTTGGCCGTGCCTCATAACCGGCATCTTTTATGGCCTCAATCACCTCGTGGGGTTTGCCGCCAATGACCTCAACGCTTGCGTCCTCCAGATCGACCCTGGCATCGGTCACCCCGGCCACCGAGCGCACGGTCGTATCCACCATAGCCTTGCAATGTTCGCAGCTCATGCCGTCCACTGCAAGGGTATAGGAGGGAATAGTTTTTGATTCTTGATCAGTCATAGGTATAGCAATTTCAGAGTTCAGAGTTCAGAATTTAGGGTTCAGAAAACGATAAGCATGATATTTTGATTGTGCACACATTGTGGTATATTTTATAAATTATCTTTCCAAGCAGGGAAAGCAGAGAATTTTGAGCCAGGAGCTAAAACCCTTTCCTGGAATTTGCTACGTATAAACAGAATAGGTTTTATCAATTGTTGCGCCCTGAATAGACCACCACAGTACGATATGTCTCAATTGTTCATAATCTCTTTGAGCTAAATCGAACTGATCGCAATTATTGATAAAACTTTGAGAACTGAACTGCGGGTTGGCCCCGAAGATTTGCAGCTTCTTCTATGGGGATTGAATGGAGGGCATAAAGGATGCGTGAAGCGTCAAGGTTATCATTTTTGGATAAAAAGCAACTCCGGCTTCAGCGTTGACAATTCCGTTCGTATTGCCAAAGACGATGAAACCGGCATAACCAACCTGGCTCAATATATTATAAGGAGTCCGTTTTCAACCGCCAAACTGAGCTACAATAACGATACCGGTATGGTGATCTACCATTCCAGGATGACCCATGGCAAAAACAAGAAGAACTTTTCCATCTCCTCAGCGGAAGATTTCATTGCCGCCATCACCCAGCATATACCTGA
>JAUWLT010000233.1 GCA_030613515.1 Desulfobulbaceae bacterium | reverse complement strand
GGAAAGTATGAGCTATCGCATCGGCGCAGCAATCATTGTCCTGCTCATTATGGCTGGTTGGGAAACTGTTGCCCCGAAAAGGAAGTTAACCACTGTAAAAGCCAGGCGCTGGACAACCAACCTGACCATTATCGGACTGGATAACCTGCTGGTCATGTTCCTGATCCCTGTTACCGTCATCCAGGTTTCCCTGGCTGCTCAGGCAAGTAAATGGGGACTGTTCAACCAGCTTGATCTGCCGCCTGTGCTCACCGTATTCCTGTCAGTACTGGCCCTGGACCTGATTATTTACCTGCAGCACCTGATGTTTCATGCCGTGCCCCTGTTCTGGCGGTTGCATATGGTCCACCACGCAGACCTGGACATAGACGTAACCACCGGGCTTCGCTTTCACCCGGTAGAAATCATCTTGTCGGTTTTTATCAAGCTGGCGGCAGTGGCCGCCCTTGGCCCGCCGGTACTGGCCGTCCTGGTTTTTGAAATCCTACTCAACGCAACAGCCATGTTCAACCACGCCAATGTCGCCCTGCCGACAGGTATTGACAGGTGGCTGCGACTGGTGGTGGTGACGCCGGACATGCACCGGGTCCATCACTCGGTAATCATCCGGGAGACCAACTCCAATTTCGGTTTTAATTTTCCCTGGTGGGACCGGCTGTTTGGCACCTATCGTCCCCAACCGGCAAAAGGGCACCGGGAAATGACCATCGGGCTCAGCCAGTATCGAAATCCAGCAGCTCTTGGCCTGGGCAGAGTTCTGTTGCTGCCGATAACCGGTAATCCCGGTTCCTATTCCCTGTCCAGCCAGGGCAGGGAACCAAAAAAATCGGACAGTGACTGACAAACCGTATGCATATACCGGGTGCATTACACATTTGTACAAAGCTACAAGCTAGCCGGCAAGGCTGTGGTAGGAGCGGCTCTCTCGCCGCGAATAACCGACATTCTTCGCGGCGGGGCGCCGCTCCTACAGCCCCTCCTTGTAAATTCAATGCTTTTGAACAAACGCGTAATGCACCCCATTTACCACTATGGGACCGTAGCCTTAAACCCTGCTGAAACCAGTCCCTGATCCTGATCCGTTAATAAGAGTAATCTGATCGTTCAAGGTCCACATGTCATAGATGTAGCCTAAAAGGAAAAAACCACCGGTGAGCAGATAGAGGATACCGGTCAGCCACTTGCCCATGTACATACGGTGCACACCGAACAGGCCAAGGAAGACCAGCAAAATCCAGGCAAGGTTGTAGTCAATGGGGCCGGGAGTAAAACGGATCTCCGCCTCACGTTCCATACCCGGGATCAAAAACAGGTCGATAATCCAGCCAATAAAAAACAACCCCAGGGTAAAAAAATAGATAGTTCCGGAAATAGGTTTTCCAAAATAAAACCGGTGGGCTCCAAGAAATCCAAAAATCCAGAGAATATAACCTATGGCTGCGCTGTGGGTTTGACGCTCTTCCATGGAAAGTCTCCTTTAATCTTCTGCTTAAGTAGTGCAATACGTGCCAGTGACGCATGTATACAGTCGCCATCAATGGTGCCCCTGTCAAGGAGCTCCTGTATGGCTGCAATCCCTTCGGTAAGAGCATACTGACTGCGTACAAGGTTATTGCCCACTATCATAAGGTCCACTCCTGCCAATACCGCTCGCTGTACAGCTTCGCGATAACCGTAATGATCGGATATCGCCCGCATCTGCAGGTCGTCGGTCATGGTCACCCCGCTGAACCCCAGCTCCCTGCGCAGCATACCATTAATAATAACGGGCGATAAAGTGGCAGGCAGACCGGATGGATCCAGCCCGCGGTGCACCACATGGGCGGTCATGACCGCATCTGTGAAGCCTGCCTCAAAGAGTCTTCTATACGGATCCAGTTCCCTGGCCTGCCAGTCACCAGTGATATCAACAAAACCAAGATGGGTATCACCCTGCCCACTGCCATGGCCGGGAAAATGCTTCAGACAACAGGCAATGGACTGGGCATGATGGGCATCAATAAAGGCCTGGGCATGGGCTATCACCTGCCCTACCCGGCTGCCGAAACTGCGCTCATAGCAGCTGATTATGGGATTATCCGGATTCAGGTCCAGATCCACCACCGGTGCCAGATTCAGGTTGATGCCATGTTCAGCAAGGGTAGCAACCATTTCAGCAGCTGCCGGGGCCGTAGACTGCTCAGGATCGTCCCTGCCGAGAACAGCAGCGGAAACCGTGTGCCCAAAGCCATCACGCTCTTTCAGACGACACACCTTGCCCCCCTCCTGATCAACGGCCACAAGGAGCAATTCAGGTGTCATCTCCTGTAGCTTACCGGTCAACTCCTGGAGTTGGGCAGGTCCGCTGATGTTCTGCACTGACCCGTCCACGTTCCGGTCAAACAGGATCACCCCGCCAAGCCCGTCCTGTTCAACGGCATCCGTCAGCCAGTGATCGCGGTCAAAGGTGCAGCCGTCAAAGCCAAGAAGAAACATCCGGCCAATATTCATGAGTCCATCGCCTGCACTCTATATAACAGTTGCTTAACGCAAATTTCAGGTAAGCCGTCACATGCACCCCATCTTCACGCGGTTGCTCCTGCTCGCATAGAGGGGCTATAGCGATTAGGAGCAACTGCGCAAATCTGGAGCACCTGTGACGGCTTACAGTTTTGAGGCACCCAAAACCGCATAGTTACAATTCCCGTGATGGATTACAATTTCAGTCGTCAAATTCACCTAGAAAATTCAGCAGTTTTTCCGTGTACAACTCAGCAAGCAAGGCGGCATTGCGGGCACGGCTGTCCAGGAATTCAACACCGATATAACTTTCCAGGACCCAACGAACTATGGCATCGCTTTCAAACGAAAAATCACCAAGACAAGTCTCAAGGTGGATAATATCGTCTTCCTGTAGAACATGTTCTGTTACGCTGAAACACATTCCATCTGTGTGAATATCACGCAGAGTCCCTGTTTGTTCATACTCCCTCCCTGGCAGCTCCACCTTAACATCTATCGCCTTTACATCATCAAGGAGGACCTGCTCTATCGTTTCCACAGGAATGCGTGCAGCAGCCCTTCGTTCGGTTCCTACCATTTCTTCATCCTGGTTCCCAATCGCATGTGACGCCATCTTTTGAATACTACAGGTTTTTTTCCGGAAACATGGTACTCTTCCTGAACAAAAAAATCAATTCCTGAGGTTCATACCTGATTTTGCCGACCAGACAAAGTGCCAGGGCGGAATATCAGGCCTGAAATATCATGAGCAACAAAACACGATTTCGCTTTTCCATTGACCGGGGTGGTACCTTTACCGATGTCTATGCTGAGGTTCCCGGTGAACCCGGTTTCAAGGTCGTCAAACTCCTGTCCGAAGACCCTGCCAACTATGACGATGCCCCGCGTGAGGGGATCAGGCGGATTCTATCTGAATATTCAAAAAATAATGACGACAAGGGAATTGATGCCTCGCAGATCGAATGGATCCGCATGGGCACCACGGTTGCCACCAATGCCCTGCTTGAGCGCAAGGGGGCACGCTGTGCCCTGGTGATCAGTAAAGGCTTTGGGGATGTCTTGCAAATAGGCAACCAGGATCGGCCCCATATTTTTGACCTGAAGATCAAAAAACCGCAACTGCTCTACCAGGAGGTCATTGAGGTCGACGAACGGCTGCGGCTTCTGCGTCCGGCAGAAGACGCAGAGGAAGAGGTGCTGGTCGGGGTGACTGGTGAATATTTTGCCGTGCTGGCCGAGCCGGACCTTGAAGTACTGAGGCCACAGCTTGCGGAGTTACTTGAGCACGGTATTACAAGCATTGCCGTGGTTTTTCTCCATGCCTATGCCTGCCCGCAGCATGAACAGGCTGTGGGGAAACTTGCAGAAAAGCTGGGGTTTGACCAGATATCTCTCTCTTCAGAGGTTATCCCCATGGTCAAACTGGTCTCTCGTGGTGACACCACCATGGTGGACTCCTACCTGACCCCGCATATCCGCAGCTACCTGGAGAGCTTTAAAAAAGGATTCAGGGATGGTCTTGCCGAAACCCAGCTG
>JAUWLT010000042.1 GCA_030613515.1 Desulfobulbaceae bacterium | reverse complement strand
GATAACCCCTTCAATCCCCTCGTAATCAGTATCAGTTGCCGTCTCGGGCTGGGCAAGTACATACTTTGAGTTAAAGATATTAAGGCCCTTGTTTTCCATGGCCCCCATATTGAAGTCATCAACCGCCACAATCATGTATGTATCTAAGTCGTATTCCCGGCCAAAAACCTGTTCATCCCAGCGCATGCTCTTTTTAAGGGATTCCATGGCATGACCACATTTGCTGACATTGCGCTCCTCAACAAAGATATGCAAGGCTATCTTACGCCCGGACATAGTGGTGAAATTATCTTCAATGCGTACCAAATCTCCTGCAACCAGGGCAAAAAGATAGCTGGGTTTGGGGAATGGATCATGCCAGGTGGCGAAATGACGACCACCTTCAAGTTCACCCTGTTCAACCAGATTGCCGTTGGCCAGCATCACCGGACATGTATCCGGATCACCAACCACTGTGGTGGTAAACACGGCCATTACATCGGGACGATCCGGATAACAGGTAATACGACGAAACCCCTCGGCCTCGCACTGGGTACAATAATTTCCCGATGACAGGTATAATCCCTCAAGGGCGGTATTAGCCATCGGAGCAATAATGGACTCGACTTCCAACTCAAATCGATCCGGAACCTCCGTAAGCCGCAGCCTGCTGCCATCATAGGAATATTCGCTTTCCGTCAGGTGGCGACCATCGAGGCTGACTACTTTCAGTTCAAGATGCTCGCCGTTGAGTTCAAGTGGTGCCTGCAAATTATCAGCCAAAGGATTACGCTGCATGGCAAGCCGGGATGTCACCCTGGTCTTTAGCGGATCCAGCTCCACGCGCAGATGCACGGTGGATACTGTAAAGGGATATGGTGTATAATCCTTCAGATATTTGGTCGTATGTGATTTCATGGCGTTGCATCTATTTATTTCGTGGTTAACTCATCCAGCTTATGTTACTGCATATACGTTGCAGGAATCTTCCTCTATTGGTAATAACTGCAAAACCAATAAACAATCATAAACTGGTGCATCCCATCCGTTTTTTAACAAACTGACAACGGCAGGAAATATAAGACCTTATACCTTAGACCTAAAACCTTAAACCTTTTTTTAATAGCCTATGTCACACGGAGCAGATCCAGTTAAATCCATCTTCTATGCTCTTGGCGCCAACTTTTCCATTGCCATTGCCAAGCTGGCTGCGGCAATCTTTACAGGTTCCGGCGCGATGATGGCGGAATCCATTCACTCCTTTGCCGACTGCAGCAACCAGGTACTGCTGCTGATCGGCATCCGCAGGGCAAAACAACCGCCCTCGCCTGACTATCCGCTGGGTTTTGGCAAGGCGATTTACTTCTGGTCCTTTATTGTGGCCCTGATCCTGTTTTCCATGGGTGGCCTGTACTCCATGTACGAGGGGATACATAAACTGCAGCATCCGGAGCCGATCAGTGCCCCACTGGTGGCCATTGTTGTTCTTGTTTTTGCCGTTTTAGCAGAAGGTGCCTCTCTTTTGGGCTGTATGCGCGAGGTCAACAAGGTCCGGGGAGATCGGTCGATTATTCGATGGTTTAAAGAAACCCGGCAAAGCGATCTGCTGGTGATTTTCGGCGAAGATTCAGCCGCCCTGCTTGGCCTCAGCTTTGCCCTGCTTGCGGTCATCATGACCTGGATTACCGGCAATCCCATGTGGGATGCCCTGGGTTCCGTCGCTATTGGTGTACTCCTTATTCTGGTTGCCATTTTTATTGGTATCGAGGTTAAGGCATTGCTTATCGGCCAGGGGGTGGAGCCGCGAACCAGAACAAAAATGCTGGCTTTCCTGGAAGAACGTGCGGAAATAGAAAAGGTTTTCAACCTGCTCACCTTGCAGATGGGCAATGACGTCGTAGTTGCAATTAAGGCAAAAATGACAAATCAAGAATCACCTGAAAAGATGATCCATGCCATCAACGGATGCGAAGCTGCATTCAAAGAAACATTCCCGGAAACCATGTGGCTTTTTTTTGAGCCTGATATCGAAGATTAGAGAAAAAAAGGAAAAAGTCAACCCCTTCCTCTTCACTCTTCCCTATTCCCTGTTTTTATGCATACAGATATTCTAATCATCGGCGCAGGTCCGGGGGGGCTTGCCTGTGCAAAACTGCTGGCAGAGCATGGACGAGAGGTTATTGTCCTTGAACGGAAAAAAGAGATCGGGGCCAAGGTCTGTGCCGGAGGGATCACCTGGGAAGGATTGATCAGGCTCGTGCCCGAGGAGTTGATTGAGCGCAGCTTCTGTGAGCAGTATGTGTTCTCCAATTACCAGAAGGTGGTGGTACATGAAAAGAATCCCATTATTGCCACCATTAACCGGAAAACCCTGGGCAACTGGATGGCACAACAGGCCATGCAGGCTGGTGTAGAGCTTGTCACTGGTACCCGGGTCAGTGAAATCAACGGCCGGACAGTTACCGTAAAAACCCCTTCCGGGAAAACAAAAACATATACCTGTTCACAACTGGTCGGGGCTGATGGCTCAACCTCCATGGTTCGGCGCAGCCTGGGGATAGCTGCTGAGCAGATGGGGCCGGGCATCAACTACCAGATTGCCGGTTCTGTTAAAAAAATGGAATGGCATCTGAACACCAGGGCCTTTGGTTACGGCTATGGCTGGATTTTTCCCCATAAGGATACGGTTGCCATCGGGGCCTATGGCCCAAGGGGCAACATGAGCGGAAGCAGACTCAAGGAAAACCTTATCAAATGGGCATCGGCAAGGGGATACAATCTGCTGGGGGAACAGTGCCGGGCCGCGCTGATCAACTACGATTACCGGGGATATTCATTCGGCCCCATCTGGCTGGTGGGTGATGCTGCCGGGTTAGCCTCGGGGCTTACCGGAGAAGGGATTTATCCCGCCATTGTCTCCGGGGAAACAGTTGCCAAAAAAATCATAGATCCGGATTCCACTGATGACGCCATCACTGATATGGTCAAAAAACAGCAACTGCACCACAAGGTCATCAACCTGTCGGCAAAGAGCCCCGCTTTCTGCTCCCTGCTCATGGAAATGTTGATCCTGATGCTGCGCCTAAAATTCATTAACTTTCACACTCTGGAAATGGCGGTTACTCCGGGAAAGACGCCGCAATAAAGCAAAAGCGTCCTCTCCCTTGCCATTACCTGCGTCCTCCGTTAAACTGTTGCAGTATGTGACCTTATACCTTTTACCTTTTACCTTTTACCTTATACCTTATTTATGGCAGCGAAAAAAAAGACTATTATCTATAATATTCTATTTGTACTCATCTGCGGCGGCCTCTTCCTTTTTCTCTGGAATGCTCCGCCCGAAACAACCGCTCATCTGCCCCATGATGAGGACCATGAACGGTTTATGAACATGGGTAAAAAGGAGGCTGAAAAATTCTGTGCAGAATGCCATGCTCCTGACACGATTGCCCCCCTGCCTGAAGATCATCCTCCAAAATACCGCTGCCTGTTCTGTCACAAACGGGTCAACCAGGGAATGTAAATTATGTGGAACGTTAAAGATATATACTATGTGTCCGACTCAACTGCATTACTGGCAGAAGATTTTGGGAAATCACTCCTCTGCCAATTTCCTGAAACCGGCTTTAACGAAGAAAAAATCCCGTTTATTCGCACCAAAAGCGATGCAAAAAAAGCCCTGAAACACATCCGTGAACAATCCAGCCCACTTCAGCCGATCGTCTTCTGCACTATCAAGGATAAGAAAGTTCGCAATATTCTGGACGTGGCGGAAGTTGAACTGATGGACATCTATGGCGTATTTTTAAAAAACATGGAAAGAGCTCTTGAGACAAAGGCTTTGGCAGTGCCCTGTTATTTCAGGAAGGGATATGATAGTACCATTGAACGAGTGGAAGCCATCCACTATTGCCTTGAGCACGATGACGGCCAAAAAACCGGGGGATACGATTTTGCCGACATTATCCTGGTCGGTGTCTCTCGTTCCGGCAAGACACCGGTCAGCGTGTACCTGGCCACCCACATGGGACTTAAGGCAGCAAACTTTCCCCTTACCCCGGATCATCTCAATGCGTACAAGATGCCCGGCACCATTGTCCGCAACCGAAAACATACCGTGGGCTTAACCATTTCACCGCAATTCCTGAACAAAATCAGGGAAAAACGATTGCCGGGCAGCACCTATGCCAAGCTTTCAACCTGTAAGACTGAGCTGCAGCAGGCGGAACAACTGTTCATGCAGCATGGTATCAAAACGGTAAAAACCGACGGCAGGTCCATAGAAGAACTCTCTGTGGAGGTTACCCTGTTACTGGGTATCTCAAAAAAGAAATGGAAGATGCACTGATGGACAACATGCCGACCCTGTACGATATCATATGTGCCAGGCCGAATGTTTACCGTTACCTCAGCCCTACCCCGCTTTTTCACTACCCTGCCCTGAAAAAACTGGTCGGGACCGACATCTGGATAAAACACGAAAACCATCAGCCGGTGGGGGCTTTTAAAGTCCGTGGCGGCCTGCACCTTGCAGCTTCTCTGACAACAGAACAGAAACAGGGCGGCCTGTACACGGCATCAACGGGTAATCACGGGCAATCAATCGGCTTTGCCGCCCGGGCATTTGGTATTTCGGCCACAATTGCCGTACCAGAAGGTGCAAATCCCGGTAAGATCGCTGCCATGAAAGGACTGGGCGCCGAGGTAATTGAACATGGAAAAGATTTTGATACCGCCCGGGAATGGATCACAGCTGTTGCACATGACAGAGGCGGTTACTTTGTCGGGCCGACAGATGATCCACTCATCCATGGGGTCGGCACATACGGCCTGGAAATAATCGAGAAACTTCCTGAGGTGGATGTTATCATCGTGCCTGTCGGGGCAGGATCCGGTGTCTGCGGAACAGCCATTGCCGCCAAGACAATTAATCCGCATGTACAGGTAATCGGCGTGCAGTCCGCCCAGGCCCCGGCCATGCAGAAGAGCTGGCAGACAGCAACAATGCAGCAGGCTGAGATGGACACGGTTGCAGAGGGCCTTGCCACCCGGATTCCCTTTGAAAACACCCAGCGAATCATGCAGAAATACCTGGATGATTTTATCCTGGTCGATGACAGCTCCATTGAACAGGCTGTCTACCTGCTGCTGGAACATACCCATAACCTCGCAGAAGAGGCAGGCGCTGCCTCACTGGCTGCAGCCATACAGATTCGAGATCGACTTGTTCATAAAAAAGTTGTGCTGGTCATGAGCGGCGGCAATATAGCCCCTGAACGGCTCAACTCTATCATGCACGAGTACGGCCAATAATGAAATGGCTTGATTCTATCCCCCTTACCGCGCTGGTTATCGCTGCCGTCATTCTCGGCGGGGCCCCTTTTGTACCGGAGCCGCATATTATTGAAAAGGTGCGCATGCTGGCAAACGGAACACTAACCAGGCCCATTGATATCTTTGACCTGGCATACCATGGCCTGCCCATACTATTGCTGATGTTGAAGCTTGGCCGGCTTGCCCTAAAACCTGCCAAATCATAACGGGATACAATGAAACCTTTTTTTCGAACCATTGCCATCCTCCTGCTCTTCTGCATGGTGTTGGCTTGTAAGGGTCCGGAAAATAAGCTGGAGAACAGTATGTCCACACAAAACCCGCTGGATGCCCCGGAAGTCCGGCAGCATCTTTTTTATCCCAGAACAACCACTAAAACGGACCCGCCCGCCGGTGCAGTGAACATTGATGTTGAAGTGGAACCCGGTATAACCATCGGCTGCCGTCTGTTTACTGCTGATAAACAATCCCCGACCATCCTTTTCTTTCACGGCAACGGCGAAATCGTCTCGGATTATGACGATATCGGCCCCATGTACGCACAGCACAACATCAACCTGCTGGTCACCGACTTTCGGGGGTATGGCTGGAGTGACGGGATCCCCTCTGCCACATCCCTGCTTGCCGACAGCCGTGTCCTGTATGAGAAGCTCAAACAATACCTGACCGACAATGGCTACAGCCCGTTGTTATTTATCATGGGCCGCTCCCTTGGCTCAGCCAGTGCCATAGAAATTGCATCTGTGTACAATGATGAAATCAAGGGATTGATCATAGAAAGCGGCTTTGCCGAAACCCTGCCATTGGCCCGAACATTGGGGATCAACTCAGCAATTCTCAGCAACCTTTCCGAGGAGCAGACTTTTAATAATGGCGGCAAAATCAGCAGTGTCACCAGCCCGACCTTTCTACTCCATGGCCAGCTGGACACCCTTATCCCCCTCTGGCAGGCGGAAAAACTGCACGCTGAGTGCGGAGCCCGGTCAAAAGAACTGCAGGTAGTGCCGGGCGCGGACCATAATACCTTAATTGCGGTTGGCGGTATGTACTACTTCCAGGCCATTAAACAGTTCGTGGAGCGGGTCAGCGGTATAAGTGACTGGCGCAAACTCAGAAGAAAATTTAAAGAAAACAACCAATAGAAGCAAGTAATTATGTTATAATTGCCAAAGGCACACACTCAAGCCTTACACCTTATACCTTCTACCTTTTTAGACCTTATACCTTTTAGAACCATGGCCGGCAAACGAACCGATTATCTTTCCTGGGACGAATACTTCATGGCAGTCGCCCTGCTCTCAGCCCAGCGTTCTAAAGATCCGAATACCCAGGTCGGTGCCTGCGTAGCCAACTCCCAGAACAAGATTGTCGGAGTGGGCTACAACGGCTTTCCCTGGGGGTGCTCTGATGACGACCTGCCCTGGAAACGTGATGGCGACTACCTGGACACTAAGTATCCATACGTCTGCCATGCTGAGTTAAATGCAGTCCTCAATACCATTTCCTATGACCTGCGAGACTGCCGAATCTATGTTGCCCTGTTCCCATGCAATGAATGCACTAAGGTTATCATCCAGTCCGGAATCAGGGAAATCGTTTATCTTTCCGATAAATATAAAGGCACAAATTCCGTCATGGCCTCTAAAATTATGCTCGAAAAATCCAATACATCTTTCCGGCAGTTCAAGCCGGAGCGGGAATCCATTCTGCTCTCATTTAGTTAAACAGTTTTTATAAAACAAAGGCTCCATACTATTTATTACATGTTAATCAATCCTACCGTATTATATAACGCTTTGTTTTTTCTACAATAATTATTACAGGCAACTCACTTTCTTTCTGTTCTCTTCAGCGATCTACCCTGTTTCATTCTGATCCTCCAATAAAAATCTGCCGTTTCAAGACGAATTGTGCCTACTCTGGAACAATTATAGAAATAATTATTAAGACTTGCCATAGTTAGACAGATATTGTATAAAAATTTATACTTATTCAAAATTTGCTGATATAAATACAAATAGATTAAGGATTGAAAGTAGTTAAAATGATCTGGGAGCGATAATGAAAAAAATTATTTTTGCACTTTTTGCTGTGCTGTTAACAACATCAATTGCTTTAGCGGCTTGGCAGGACACCTTTTTAGAAGATTTCGCAGAAAATGGTGCTGGAGCAGTCGCCAATGCTTTAGCAGAGGGAGCTTCACCCCAAGAGATGATTGATATTGCTTCAGCTGCAGGGGTACAGGCAGAGACGTTGGTCACAGCCATGTGTGATGCCGGGTTATCTCCACAGGACCTGCAGAAATTTCTGCCCAAGCTTGGCATGAGTACCAATGCGTTAATGAGCTCCTGCGGCGTTCCGGGAAACATCTCGCCTGTAAACAAGTATCCGGGTGCAACCACTGACTCTTCATCCGTGAGCAAGGGAACCAACTATGCCGGAGACGGTAAACTGCCGGCAAGTCCAAATAATTTCAATTGATGATCCGTATCTCCAGACAGATAAATAGCCTGTCTACACGATAAAATTTCCGGAGTGGCACCAACCAAATAAAATCATGCGCTTAAAAACACTGGTACCTGCTCTCATATACATCATATCACCGTTTACTTTGTTCGGAGTATCTTTTGGAGCAGAAGGTATCACGATTAACGATTTAACTGTTGTGTCTGAGAGCGAGAGCGATGCTACTGAAATCCTTGGGATACGTGGTGGATATGTCCATCCATATCTCTCGGTGCGCGGGGAGTATACTGACAATCTCTATAACGTGTCCATTGATGAGAAAAACAATTTTCTCACTATTATTTCCCCCGGCATCTGGTTTGCCACCCCGGCAGTAAGCGAGGTGCCCATCACTATTAGTCCGCATAACACCGCTTCAGGAGGTATCAGGTTTGGGGTGCAGGAAAAAGAATCTTTTGACCGTTTCCAAGCCTATCTGCTTGGTGGTTGGGACTTTGAATTATATTCAGAAAATGCTGATCTCGATGCTACCAATTACCACTTTGAGGGAATGGTGCAGTTTAACATGCGCGGCGGTCTCTCTCTGCGGATTCTCGATCGTTTAAGCCAGGACCAGGACAGATTTGATGTAAACAGCTTTACCGAGCAGGATGTCAATCTCACTCCCGGAGGTATCAAGCTTTCCGATCCGAGCAATGTTCGCCGCTATAAAAACAACCTCGGCAACGCCACTCTGAACTGGGACATGAGCGAAAAATTCACCGCCAGGATCGATTACCTGAACTTCTACCTGGATTATGACGGCTCTCAAAATGACTGGCTCAACAGGACGGATAACGTAGGGAAAGCCTACCTGTACTACAATTACAGCCCCAAAACCTCGTTTTTTACCGAGTATAGATTTGTCGATGCCGACTACAAAGATGTAAATGACCGGGATAACCAGCAAAATGTTGTTTATGGTGGTATCGATTGGAAAGCTACGACCAAGACCTCACTAATGGCCAAGGCAGGTTATCAAAATAAATCCTATGATGCCGATGAACTGGATTCACAGGACTCTTTTGTTTTTGAACTGCTGGGAAAATACCGGATCACCGAAAAAACCAGCCTTGGGCTGACCCTGTACAGTGGCCTGGAGGAAAGCGACACTACTCTGGCTGACGGTAAGGATACGTCTTTGATAAGACTACGCTATGAACAAAAAATCTATGATCGCTTTGTCGGCGTGGTTGATTTCTCCTATATCAATGATGACTATGAACAGACGATACCCAGTCACCGTGAAGACGACCGCTATTATATACGGCCTGCATTGCAGTATGTCTTTCTTGACTGGCTCATGGCTGAAGTGGCTTACACGTACGACAAGCGTGATTCCTCTCAGGAATTATTTGATTACGATACCAATATCTTTATGTTCAGCCTGAACTCTGCGCTGTAAACCACAAGCCGCCTGCTTTGCCAAGTCGGCGGCTTTATTTTGGTATTTCGAATTTCCGTCCCCATTTCTTCTCTATCCATGGAACGTTTAATGATTGGAACCAAGATAGCAGCAGTGGCTGTATTGCTGCTCTGTGTTTTCTGCGGCATAGCTGCTGCGGACGACTATATCATCGGCCCCGGTGATGTCCTGAAAATCAGTGTTTATGACCATGACGATCTGCAAACCGTATCCAGAGTCAGTGAAAACGGTATTATCATTCTGCCTTTGTTAGGTCAGGTAAGCGTCAACAGACTCTCCATCTCCCAGACCTCAAAAAAAATTGCTGATTTGTATAGTGATGGATACATCGTTAATCCTCAGGTCAGTATCTTTGTTCAGGAATTCAGGAGTAAAAAGGCTGTTGTCCTCGGATATGTAAATAATCCTGGTCTCATTGAATTAAGCGGCCCCACCACCTTTCTTGAACTTCTCTCCAAGGCAGGAGGACTTGCGGCCGATTTCGGTGAAACCGCTACCATCAAGCGGATAGTTAACGGCAAAAACAAAGTGATATCGGTGAATATTAAATCACTGACCCTGGGTGGTGATATGAGCCAGAATATCCCCATCCGTGAAGGGGATACGGTCTATATCTCCAAGGCAGGAATGTGTTATGTTACCGGCGAGGTCAAGGACCCTGATGCCTATCCCTGCGACGGTGATGCTACGATTCTGAAACTGATCACGCTTGCCGGTGGGTTTACCGGCAAGGCATCACGCTCCGGTGTCAGGATTATGCGTATTATTGATGGCAAAAAAATAGTGATTAAAGACGTGGAAATGGGCACTCAGATACTGCCCGATGATATAATCGTTGTACCGGAGAGCTTTTTTTAACCATGGAACAACTCTATCAAGACTATAATGAACCACCATTTGACGAACAGTTTAACCTGCGTTACTACCTGCAGATTCTGAACAAACGCAAATGGACGGTTATCACAGTTTTTCTGATCATTGTAGTCCTTTCCTTAATCCTGGGCCTTGGCAAGAAATCGCTTTATACCTCCTCTTCAACGGTTCTGGTTGAAAAAAACCGGCCCAACACCAATCTCAGCGGTTATAACTACTCATCCTGGGACCCCGAGTTTCTTCCTACCCAGATAGAAATCATAAAATCAAAGAGCGTTACCCGAAGGGTTGTCGATGCTCTCCAGCTTGACACCAGGTATCGCAGTCATTTTTTTCCGAAATCCAAAAAAGAGGAATCCTTTGTAACCGGTATCAGAAAATCATTTAATTCTTTTCTGGCCACCCTTTTTCAACCGGACAGTGATACAGAAACAGGCCTGTCCGGTGTTGAGCAGGAACCGGTTGAGGATGCCGATATCATTGCCTCAATGCTCCAGGAAGGTATCAAGGTTACTCCGGTGCGGGAAACACGGGTCCTCACTATTTTATATGCGGACAAAGACCCGCATATGGCCCAGCGGATCGCAAAAGCCCAGGTGCAGGCCTATATTGATGTGTCGCTGGAAATCAAGCTGAGTTCCACCCAGCAGTCTCTAAAGTGGATGACTGCCAAGGCCGAAGCAGAGCGGAAGAAGCTTGAGGAGTCCGAGCGAGCCCTGCAGAGGTATAAACGTGAGCATGACCTTGTCACTGTTGAAAACAAACTAACCATCTATCCGGAAAAGCTGACCCGGTTTTCCAATCAGCTTTCCGAGTCAGAGAGTAAGCTGAAGGAGCTTGAGGATCTGTACGAACAGATTGTGGCGGTACAGGATAATCCGCAGGCTCTGGAAACCATACCGACCCTGTCCAGGAACCAGGTTATTATTTCTCTGCGCAGCCAGATCTTGAAGGCTCAACAGCTGATCAAGGAGTTGTCTAAAAAATATGGCCATAAACACCCGAAAATGATCAAGGCAGTTGATGACCGCAACATCCTGATCAGAGAAAAAAACGATGAGGTCAAACGGGTGATCGAATCAGTCCGCAAGGAGTATGAACTGGCCAAATCCAGGCAGGATAATCTCAGGGAACTGGTTGGCGAAACAAAGACAAATCTGCAGGACGTCAACGAACGGTTTGTCCAGTACTCGATCATGAGCCGGGAAGTTGAAACCAACCGCGCCCTCTATGATGCGCTGAATGTGAGTCTTGAGAAAACCAGTGTGACCGAGGAATCACAGGCTGTCAATATCTGGGTAATGCGTACTCCTTCCCTGCCCAAAGGACCTTCCAACAAGAACCCCAAACGAATGCTGTTGCTCGGCATGGTACTCGGTCTTGCCGGTGGGATAGGGCTGGCTTTTTTCATTGAATACTTGGACAACACGGTCAAATCTGCCGATGACCTGGAACAGCGTTACGGGGTGACTGTCCTCGGTTCCGTGCAGGAGGCCGGGAAAGAAGAGGCTATAGAGACCATTGTCAAAGACAATGCCCGCTCGCCCATTTCCGAGAGCTACCGCTTGATCCGTTCCAGCCTGCTGCTGTCCTCTGCTGATCATCCGCCGCGCACCATACTTGTCACCTCCATGGCCACCCAGGACGGTAAAACTACAACTTCCATTAATCTGGCCAGGACCATGGCCCTTAGCGGCGCAAAGGTTTTGCTAATAGATGCGGACATGCGCAAACCACGTGTTCACAGCATATTCGGTATACCCAATACGCTGGGCCTGTCCAGCTATCTTTCCGGAAACACTGATGAGGAGAAGGTCATACACACCTTGCCTGACGAACAGATAAGTGTGGTATCGTCCGGCCCTCTCCCGCCAAACCCTGCGGAACTGCTGGAGTCGAAACGAATGGAGCAGCTCCTGCAGCATATGTCCGGAACCCATGATGTTATCATTATTGATTCACCCCCTATCGGCCACCTGGTTGACGGCCTTATCCTCAGCAAACTTGTGGACGGGACCCTGCTGGTAACCAGGGCCGGCAAGACAACCTATGATCTATTCGGCAGCGGCCTGAAGAAGATGCAGGGTATCAATGCATCAATTCTCGGCGTTGTTGTTAACAGTTTGAGCGCCAGGCTTGCCGGTTCCAAGTATTACCACTACTATGAGTACTACTCCCGGGACCAGAAAAACACTGCCGATACATGATCGATATCCACTGCCACATCCTGCCCGGGATCGATGACGGTGCGGATCGGCTGCAGACCTCACTTGCCATGGCGACCATGGCCGCTCGAGACGGCATTACAACTGTTATAGCCACTCCACATACAGACGGAGTCATTGTCAACCAGAGGGTTGTTCAACAGGCGGTTGACCAGTTAAATACTGAGCTTACCGGGCAAGGCATTGATCTGGAAATTGCTGCCGGGTATGAAATTCCGGCTGAGCTGGTCTGTGATCTGCAGTCGCACACCATTGCCGACTCCTGTTATGTTCTGGTTGAATTTCCGCACCAATATTTGCCTGAAGATGCCGTTGAAACCCTGTACACTCTGGTACAGGCCGGCAAGAAACCCATTATTGCCCATCCTGAACGGAACGCTTCCGTACTGCGCAACCCGGACCTGCTGCGCGAACTGGTAGCTGTTGGCGGCATGGTACAGCTGACAGCAGCCAGCGTTACCGGCGATTTCGGCCCGGACATCCAGCACTGTGCCAACTACCTGCTGCGCAACCAACTGGTTCATTTCCTGGCCACCGACTCCCACTCCCCCACTTTCCGTAAACCTGTGCTCAGCCCGGCCCGCAAGGCAGCAGCTAGACTGATAGGTAGGGAAGAGGCTGACCGGTTAGTGGTTGATAATCCGAAGGTAATACTTAACAAATCGGTATAAGGTATACGGTTTAAGGTATAAGGAGAAAACTCATGGGTATATTTGAAGACCTCAGGTCCTGGGAGACTATCCTCTCACACCATAGACCGTACACCCTATACCGTAAACCTTATACCGTTCTGTACCATGGGTAAATTTCAGGAACTCAGAGTCTGGCAGCGGGCAAAGAACCTTACTGTATATATTTACACTATTACCAGCGATGGTAAATTCTCAAAGGATTTTGGACTGAGAGACCAAATAAGACGAGCCGCTGTCTCCATAGCCAGTAACGTGGCAGAAGGAGATGAACTCGGGACAAATAAGCAGGCAATAAACTATTTCTACATCGCAAAAGGCTCAACCGCTGAAGTCCTGACTCAAACAATCATTGCCAATGAGATAGGGTATATTGACGATACAATATGTAACCAAATAAAAGAAGAATGTGCTGCAATAGCAGGCATGCTGACCCGACTCATCCAAGCCCGAAGAAAATAAACCCATACCCCGTACACCTTATACCTTATACCCTATACCTTACACCCTAAACCGTACACCGTATACCGTATACCCTATACCGTTCATATGCTGTTATTCCTATTTCTCTTTATCCTGATCTTCAGCCCGCTCGCCTTTGGCACGGTTGAATACTGGTCCCTTGGTATGGTGGAGGCTGTGGTTCCGGCAACAGTCCTTTTGCTCTGCGTACATTTGCAGATCAACAAAGAGCCACACCTGCGGGTACCCGGCCTGCTGCCCCTTGTCCTGCTGCTCTGCTGGATGGGGCTACAGCTTGTCCCCCTACCGCCCGGACTGGTACAGACCATTGCCCCGAAAATCTATGAAACATATCTACCCCTGCTGCAGCTCAATGATCATCAGCCCTGGATTCCCCTGACCGTCCAGCCTAAAGCAAGCCTGCAGGAGTTGCTCAGATTCAGTACCTATGCGCTCTTTTTCGTCCTTACCGTCCAACTGCTGAGCCGCAGTGACCGGTTGAAAAAAACCGTTACCGTTGTTGCCTGGCTTGGTATTGCCATAGCGGTTGAGGCCATTATCCAGAAACTGACCTCACCGCAAGCCATTTACTGGTTCAGGCCGGCCCCGCCATCCACATCCCCCATCGGTCCCTGGGTCTACTGTAACCATTTTGCAGGTTTCATGGAGATGATCTTTCCCCTGGTGGTGGCCCTGTTTCTTTTTCACCGCCCCCGGATCAGTTACGAGGAACCGCTGCGCGACAGGATACTTGCCATGTTTACCATGTCCGGTGCCAACAAACATATGCTGTTTGGCACCGGCGCCATGCTGATGGCCGTGGCCATCCTGCTCAGTGTGTCCCGCGGAGGAATTATAACCCTCTGTCTGGCCCTTCTCTTCTTTACTGTCTTTTTATCCCGTCAATCCGGACAGTGGCGTAACAAATGGCTGGTTGTCCTCGTCACCCTGGTCCTGCTGATGATCAGCTGGCTGGGCTGGGACCCCATCATGCATAAATTCAGCAACATCTGGGGCGAACAGGGGCTGAACACCAGCAGCAGGCTGCCGGTCCTGCTGGACAGCCTGAACATGGTACGTAACTTTCCTTTAACCGGCTCCGGGTTCGGCACCTATGAAGTCGCCTTTCCCGCCTACCGCACCGTGCCGGGAGAGAGGATCTACTTTGATCACGCACACAACGATTATATTGAACTGCTGGCCACCGGCGGCCTTATCGGTTTTCTGCTGGCGTCCTGGTTTACAGGGGCCGTCATTATCCATGTTGTACAGATGGTACGCAGGCGGCGAGAACAGTATAATATTCTGCTGACCACCGCCTCTCTCACTGGTATTATCGCCCTGCTGCTGCACTGTTTTGTCGACTTTCAGATGTACAATGGGGCCAATGCACTCTATTTTTTCTTCCTCTGCGGCCTGGCAATTGCTGCGGCTAACACCAGGCTTCAATACAGAACCCGTCCCACACTGCTTTCCCCGGCAAACCGCTTCCAGGGACCGCTGACAGCAGTGCTGGCCCTCACTGTACTGGTGAGCGGATTGTGGTATAACAGTGCAGTCTTTCGCGCCCGCCGTACCTTTGCCCCTATTCGAAACGTGTACCTTAACCGCAATATCCCGCAGCAACGACTGCAAACACTGTACCGTAGCACAGGCAAGGCAGCTGATCTAGATTTCCTTGAAGGTGATTACCGTTTTGCCATGGGAAATATCTCCAGTTCACTTGGTCTGAAGGAGCGCGCCGGACATGAATACCAGCAGGCCTCCGCCCTTAACCCGCTGTCAGGCATGTTCAGCCAGCGTCTTGCCCTGAACCTTGGTCCGGACCAAAAAGAAAAAGCAGAGGAGCTGATGGCACTGGGCTGTGTGTATGAGCCGCTTATCCTGGACCGATATCTTACCTATGCCAACTGGCTTATTGCTGCAGGAAACCGGGAACGTGCCATGACAATCATCAACCAGGCCCTGACCCGGCAGCCGCAATGGGCTTCCCGATTAAGCGGTTTCATATTTTTCAACCGGCTTGACACAGAGGAGATCGAGGTCATGCTGCCGAAGCATCCGGGAGCCTGGTATGAAATAGGCCGGATCATGGAAAAGGAGGGTGAGAAGGGGGAGGCAGAGTACTACTACCTGCAGGGGCTGGAACTTCTCGATACACAGGAGCCGCGGCCTGAATATTTTTCCAGGCTGTATCGCCTGTATCTTGGGCAAAAGGAGGATGCCAAGGCATTGGCAATACTGCGCAGCGGAATTGAACATCTTCCCGACAACGCCACCTTTCATAAACAGCTG
>JAUWLT010000052.1 GCA_030613515.1 Desulfobulbaceae bacterium | reverse complement strand
TACGACCTTTCCCTTGATATCAAGGTCATCAAAAAGTGGTTTGATCATGGGAATCTCATTGGTTTTCTCATCAACTTCAAGTTGACTGACCGTCACTGCCCGGTTGTGGAGAAAAGCGCTTTGGATGCCAGGTTTCTGATCTTGAAATCAGGTAAAATGAGAAAACGAGTGGTGTTGGCGATAAGATGAAGGCGTTGATACTGAATGACCTGTGACCAGCCGATCCATTGGTCACGCGATTTACATTTAAGTGCAGCGGCCTGCCGGCCGAGCAATGCAAGCCGTCAATCTTTAAACACCGCAACATAGCGCAGTGTTTTGCCGACCATGGCTTTCGGTCCAAGGTAGTGATGTTGTCTAATGAGAGCATCCCATCTCTTTCTTTCAGACGGGTAAATAAGCCGTGCCTGAACACCATAAATGATATCACGATGATGGTAGGGTATGGATTTGTATTTCCTGTTCATGGGTAGAGTATATAAAATGCAGAACAAAAAAATAAGGTTATTTGATAAGGTCGTCAACTCAATTGGTTGTAGCTATCTTTAACATAGTCTTAGGGTACCCCTGTTGGAGGAAAAAAGATGTTTTTTATCCATGGCTATGCTATATCCGACAAAATATTCAGAGAGATAACAAAGATTCATCCGACACCCGGCACCGAAGACAAAATGGTTAAGGCATCACAAACAAAAAAAAGGGTCGGGGTTCTCATTGGCGGCTCCGGACTGATCGGTGGTACGCTGGCCCATTACTTCAAGACCAGGACTCCTGATGAGATTGAGATCCGGGCTCCCAGTTCCAAAAAACTCTCCATCAGAAATTCCCAGGACATCAAGGCCTACCTGAAAAGAGTGCAGCCGGATTTTGTCATCAATGCCGCTATGGCTGCACTGGACTCGGATGCCCAACTGGCCTTTGAGGTCAACTACCTGGGTACTGTGAATATGGCCCGCGCCTGTTGTGCACTGGGAATTCCCTATATCCACTTGAGCTCTGCTTCCACCCTGCCCAGCGGGGAAAATCTCACCGAGGATGACCATCTTCCCCTGTCTCCGGACTTGAGCAACTATGCCAAGTCTAAACTGATGAGTGAGCGTACGTTGCGCTACATGGGGGCAAACCAGGGGTTGGATTATACCGTTATCCGCCTGGCTGTTGTTTACGGCGAGCATGATCACAAGATCCAGGGCTTTCATCGGCTGTTTTTCACCGTTGCCGATGAATCCATGCCCTGTCTGTTTACCAAAAAAGGGGTCGCACATTCCTTTACCAATGCTAACAAGCTACCCCATTTTGTCCACCATGTAGTGGATCACCGAGAAGAATTCAGTGGTGAAACCTATCATTTTGTCGATCCAATACCGGTTGAACTTGATGATCTGATCCTTACTATCAAGTCCTATCTTGAGCTCAATACGCCCAGGGAAATATACGTTCCGTACCCGGTCATTAAAGCAGGAAAATATTTCCTGGAACGACTGGCTAAATTCCTTAACTGGTTTGGCATCACGGTTTGGTTGCCACCGGAACTCATGTTTTTAGAGTATTTCTATCAGTCCCAGACCTTGGCCTGCGATAAGCTGCAGGAATCGAGCTTTGTTGATCCCTGTCCCAATGAAACAATTTATACGGTCCTGCCCAAGTTGGTTATTTACTATCTGACCCGCTGGGGGCACCTCAACCTGATTACCACCTTTAATGAGGAGTTTTTCGGCAGCAATGAGCTGGAGGAGGATTTTCGTTTTAATCCAAGGGATCTCCTCAACTCCATCCATGTAGATTCCACCACACCTTTTAAGGATGTGCTGGATGAACAGTCGTCCTCCGAGTGTCACCGCTGATGCTTAGGGTCTGTATTGCTGCTGATATTTGATGATCATGTCTCCTCTTCAATTCATACGCAGTGTCCTGGCCCTGATCACAATTCCGCCCCTGACTGTTGTGGTCTGCCTGGGTGCCCTGGTAGATGTGCATTGGATTCGCAAATCAAAATTCAAGGCACAGCAGTTCCCCCGCATCTGGGGACGTATCCTGTGCCGGATTGCGGATATCAGGGTACGGGTGGAGGGACAGAAGAACCTGGATCCATCCAGGACATATATTTTTGTCGGCAACCATACCAGCCAGACAGATATCTGGGCCTTCCAGGGCTACATCCCCCATGATTTTCGATGGATTGCCAAGAAAGAACTTTTTGCCATTCCCATCTTCGGGGCAGCCATGCGGGCGGTTGATTTTATCTCCATTGACCGTTCCCGAGGCAGGCAGGCTGTAAAAAGCCTTAATGATGCGGCAGTCCGTATTGCAGAGGGTACTTCAGTGCTGATCTTCCCCGAGGGGACCCGCAGTCTGAACGGTCAGTTACAGCCGTTTAAAACCGGAGCTATCATGCTGGCCATCAAGGCGGGTGTGCCGGTTGTACCGGTGGGGTTTAATGGTGCCCACCAAGCCCTGCCCAAGGGCAGCCTGCTGGCCCGCGGCGGGAACGTAGTGCTGCGCATCGGTACTCCCCTGCCGACAAGGGATTTCAAGGCAAAGGACAAACAGGAGCTTGCTCTTAAATTACAGCAGCAGGTAGCTGAACTTTTGGATGAATGCCATCAGCCTCTGGTGAAGGAGTAAAATCCGCTCTATATTGCTTTGCAAATTATTTAGAACATGGCATAATACTATATTTATTTTTTAATTGCGCATCGACAGGGGTCGAGACGCAGTTCTTCAGGCAGTACCCCTTCAGGTAAACAGCAAACAGGATTTTCCCATGGATTGGATCTCGCGTAATCGGATCAGGTGCGCACCACTGTCAGTTATTACTCTGCTCATTTTTGTTATAACCTTGGCCGCTTTCCAGACCGTGTCGGCTGCCGAGCAGAATACCGCTTTCCTGCCCCTGAAGATTAATGCTGAAAACAGCAGCCAGGTTGCAAAGCAAGTTGATAGTGCTCTTGAGGCAGTGCTTGCAGACAAAAATTTTGCCATGATGTCGCGGGCCAAAGCCGAAAAACTGGTTGATTACAAGGGAACCTGGCCGCCCCCTGCATCTGTCCTGACCAGAGTTGCGGACAGCGCTGGTTTTGACTATGTGGCCGTGGGCAGTTTGACCATGATCGGCAATCAGATCTCGGTGGATATGCAGGTTTTTGATGTCCTTGACCCGGCAACCCCGCACTCCTCCTATCGGGACGGGGCCTCCCTTGCCGAGATTGATTCGGTTCTGGAGGGAACCCTGGTTGATATCCTGGGCTTTTCCAGCCGAAACGTAATAGTTGCCTCCATTGCTCCGGCCGGTAACGAACGTATTGATTCCGGCGCTATTCTGCGCAAGATTGCAACTAAGCCCGGTGACTTTTACAGCCCCGATAACCTGCGCAAGGACCTGAAGACTGTTTTTTCCATGGGCTATTTCGATAACGTGGAAATCGAGGTCAATGATTCGTCCACCGGTAAAGAGGTTATTTTCAGAGTGCAGGAAAAACCGTTGATCAGCAGTATCACTTTTGCCGGCATCGATGAACTTTCCGAGACCGATGTCCGTGATGCTGCCAATATCCAGCCCAACACCATCCTCAACCCTGCCAAATTAAACGACGCCATCAAACGTATCAAGGAACTGTATAAGTCCAAAGGTTTCTACAACATGAAGGCCGTGGCCAAGTTGAGCTACCCGACTCCCCAGACAGCAGAGGTTCGTTTTGTGATCAAGGAAGGGGAAAAGATGTCCATTGCCGGTATCAAGTTTGTGGGCAATACAACCTTTGATGATGGCGATCTTGAAGACGTTATCCAGACCTCGTCCTGGAGCTGGCTTTCCTGGCTTACTGAAGCGGGAATTCTCAAGATGGATGTTCTGCAGCAGGATGCAGCCCGTCTAGGCGCTTTTTATAACAACCACGGCTTTATCGAGGCCCGGGTCGGCACCCCGCAGGTGGAAGAAAAAGAAGGTGACCTGTATGTCACCTTTGTTATTGAAGAGGGTCCCCGTTACCGGGTTGGTACTGTTGATATCGAGGGTGACCTGATCGAGGATAAAGAAAAGCTGATATCCATGCTCCGGGTCCGGCATGAAAAATTCCTCAACCGCGAGGTCCTGCGCGACGATACCCTGAAACTGACAGACATTTATGCCGAGCATGGATATGCATTTGCCGGAGTAGAGCCCAGAATCAACAAGTCCACCATGGGTAAGCGGGTTAACATTACCTTTAACGTGGACCAGGGATCACTGGTGTATTTTAACAGGATTGAAATCCAGGGGAATACGCGCACCCGGGATAATGTTATCCGTCGTGACCTGACGGTGAAAGAGGGCGGTGTTTTTGATTCCAGGGCCATCCGCAGATCCACCGAGCGGCTGCAGCGGCTGGGCTATTTTGAGGAGGTCAACGTGACCCCGCAGCCCACCATGAATGAAGACGAAATGAACCTGCTGGTGGATGTGAAGGAGAAATCCACAGGCCAGTTCAGTATCGGTGCCGGTTATTCCTCCTCTGATAAACTCATGTTTATGGGTGAGATTTCCGAAAGCAACTTTTTGGGACTGGGTACCCGGCTCTCCCTGTCCGCCAGCCTGAGTGCAGTGACCAACCGGTTCAACCTTTCTTATACCGATCCCAGAATCTTTGACTCTAACGTGTCTGCTGGTATTGACGCGTTTAACTGGGAGCGTAACTATGATGATTATACCAAGGATTCATGGGGTGGCGGGTTTCGGTTCGGTCATCATCTCTGGGAGCGTTGGAGAATTTTCTACGGCTACACCTGGAGCGATACGACCCTGAGCGATATCTCTGAAAATGCTTCTGAGTATCTCCTCCGCTCGGCAGATATTAATATCACCAGTTCGGTACGGGTCTCTGTTGTCCGTGATACCAGGAACAGGATGTTTAACACCAGTTCCGGCTCCAAGAACAGCCTGAGCGTTAAATACGCCGGCCTCGGCGGAGACGCCAAATTCACAAAGCTCGAAGGCTCTACCAGTTGGTTTTTTTCCATGCCTTTTTCAACGGTCTTTCATGTCAATGGGGCCGCCGGTCAGGCCTTTGAGAATGAGGACGGTAAGCTGCCGGTTTATGAAAATTTTTACCTTGGCGGCATGAACTCCATCCGCGGCTTCAAGTCATCCTCCATCAGTCCCCTTGACCCTGAAAACGGTGAAAAATACGGTGGCGATAAGATGTGGTACTCCAACATCGAGCTGTCCTTTCCTCTGCTTACCGACGCCGGCCTGCATGGTGTTGTCTTCACTGACTTTGGTAATGTGTATGCAGAAGATAATAACTGGGATTTCAGCGATATCAAAAAATCTGCAGGTATTGGTGTCAACTGGTTGTCTCCCATGGGTCCGCTACGCCTGGTCTGGGCCTACAATCTGGATAAGCAGGATGGCGACGAGGATGCCAACTGGGATTTTGCCATGGGCGGCAACTTCTAACTGCTGTTGTCATCCTGAAGCCCTGCGCTGTAAACGACCATGCAGTCGATCTGCAAACGGCTGCTTGACGGCAGGAAACAGCTAGATCTCTGCGGGCTGCACGGTGGAAGTGCCGCTCTTTTTGCTGCCCGGCTGCAGAGGGAACTGAGCCGTTCCCTGTGCTGTATTGTCCCCACTGATGATCTCCTTGATCCACTGGCCCAGGATGTCGGCCTGTTCACTGAAGTTCCGGTTGTTACCTACCCCGCCTTTGAAATAGCTCCCTACACGCAACTGGCCCCTGATCCGGCTACTGTGGCAACGCGGCTTTCCACGCTCTATTTTCTCCGTGAGAGCAGTGAGCCCTGTATTGTCCTGACCTCAGCTGAAGCCATACTGCGGCGCATTATGCCCAGGCAGGTGCTGGCTGATCACTGTGAACTGGTCATGACCGGTGAAGAGACGGACCGGGACGGGCTCATTGCCGCACTTGCTGCATCTGGTTACCAGATGTGTGATCTGGTGCAGCAGCCCGGTGATATGGCGGTACGGGGCGGCATCATCGACCTGTTTGCGCCTTATTTTCGACCGGATATCCAGGGCCCCCTGCGGCTGGATTTTTTTGGGGATACCGTTGAGTCCATCCGCAACTTTGATCCCCTGTCTCAGCGGTCACTGACGGAACTTGAAGAGGCAGTGCTGCTGCCTGCCTCGGATATCCTCTTTCCCCTGCCTGCAGAAAACGGCACCTGGCGGCAGGGACTCTCCAGTACGGCGGCAAAACTCGGAGTGAGCGGTGAGGAGGGGAGGCATATTCTGGAACAGCTGGGCGGGCAGGTCCGTTTCCCAGGCATTGAATTTCTCCTTCCGTTTATCTATCAGGATCCTGCCCCTCAGACCCTGTTTGACTACCTGCCCCAGTCTACCCTCTGCCTGCTGCATGATCCGGTAGCAATCAGAGGAAAGGTTGACTTGGTCTGGGATCGAATCCGGGCCAATTACCAGGAGGCCGCAGTAGACAGGGTGGCAATGGCCCCAGGTTCCCTGTTTCTGGATAGGGCCGAACTGGAGAGCCGTCTGCAGCAAACCTTACGGGTTGACCTCTGTTCTCTGCCTGACCCGGATGCCAGGCAGCAGCCGATCATGCTTCAGGTGGGTGATCACTCGCTGCTCAAGCAGGAAATAGATCTGGAGCGTAAAAAACGGGGACTGCTGGCCCCGCTTGCCGACCGGCTGATCAACTGGCAGCAGGCAGGAGACACCATCATTCTAGCCTGCAGCTCCAGCCGCCAGGCAGTCCATTTTGAGGAGATGCTGACCGGCTACCAGGTTCGGACAGCCAGGGCAGCCGTTCCCCTTGATCTCAGCCCCCGGTCCGGTGAGTTGCTTCTGGTGGACTATCCCCTGTCTAAGGGGTTTGATCTGCCCGGGGAGCAACTGCATCTACTTTCGGCAGCCGAGTTGTTTGGTGAAAAACGATTACGTCCCACCAGCCGCAGAAAAGGAAGTCGGCCCAAGGGTGAGCCGATTGCCGTCCAGGGGTTGTCAGTCGGTGATATTGTTGTGCATCGGGATCATGGATTGGGCAGTTTCCAGGGATTGCTGAACATGGAGTTTGCCGGTCAGCGGGGTGACTTCATGCAGCTTGAGTTCAGAGACGGTGACAAGCTGTACATCCCTGTTGACCGGCTGCACTGGGTCAGCCGTTACCAGGGACTCACGGATCAGCAACCCCGGCTAGACCGGCTGGGCTCCGAACGCTGGCAGTCTACCAAGAAAAAGGTCACCGAAGCGGTCTGGCAGGTTGCCCAGGAACTCCTTGATATCTATGCCAGACGCGAATTGCGTAAAGGCCATCGGTTTCAGCCCCCCGGAACCCTGTACCGGGAACTGGAAGAGTCCTTTTTCTATGATGAAACCGACGGACAGGCCAGGGCTATTGAGGAGGTTCTGGAAGACCTGACCACGGACCAGCCCATGGACCGGCTTATCTGCGGTGATGTGGGGTATGGAAAAACCGAGGTTGCAGTACGGGCGGCATTCAAGGCCATCGAAGACGGTTTTCAGGTCGCAGTACTGGTACCCACTACGGTTTTGGCCGAGCAGCACGCCGCCACCTTTCGGGAGCGCTTCTCTGAGTTTCCGGTGGAAGTGGCCAGCATCAATCGTTTTCGCACCACTGGTCAGCAGAAGGAGATTGTTCGGAAGCTAGCTGCAGGTCAGATTGATCTGGTGGTGGGAACCCACCGGCTGCTGTCAAAGGATATTGTGTTTAACAAACTGGGATTGTTGATCGTTGACGAAGAGCATCGCTTCGGGGTGTCCCATAAGGAAAAGATCAAAAAACTGCGGGCAGCCGTAGACGTACTCACCCTGACAGCCACACCCATTCCCCGTACCCTGCAGATGTCCCTGCTCGGCATTCGTGATCTATCCGTGATTTCGACCCCGCCCCGGCGCAGACGTTCGGTCAAGACCTTCCTGGCCCGCTATGACGATCTGGTGATCCGGGAGGCGGTCCTGCAGGAACTGGCCCGGGGCGGCCAGCTCTTTTTTGTTCACAATCGGGTCAAATCCATTCACAGAGTAGCGGAAAACATCGAAAAACTGGTACCCCAGGCCCGGATTGCCGTGGCCCATGGCCAGATGCCGGGCCGGAACCTGGAAGATATCATGGTCAGCTTCATAAACCATGAAATCGATGTCCTGGTCTGCACCACCATTATCGAGTCCGGGCTGGACATCCCCAATGCCAATACCATTATCATCAACCGGGCGGATCACCTGGGCCTTGCTGATATATACCAGCTGCGCGGCCGGGTGGGGCGGTCATCCCGTCAGGCCTATGCCTATTTGCTGGTACCCTCCCTTGACCGGTTGACCAAAGATGCGGGTCAGCGGCTGCGGGCGCTCATGGATTGCTCCGAGCTGGGCGGCGGCTTCAAGCTTGCCATGAACGATCTGCAGATTCGTGGTGGTGGCAACCTGCTTGGCGTTTCCCAGTCCGGTCATATCGCGGCAGTGGGCTATGATCTCTACCTGGAGCTGCTCCAGTCCACGGTGGCTGATTTGAAGAAAAAAGCAGCTGGTGGTGAAGGGGTATTGGAACCGGAGCTTGATCCCGAGGTCAAACTGCGGGTTGCCGCCTTTCTGCCCGATGACTATGTGCGTGATACGACCCAGCGCTACCAGCTGTACCGGCGGATATCAACTGCAGGCAATGAAGATCCCGAAATGCTGGCCGACATGCGCGATGAACTCGTTGACCGTTTCGGTCCTTTGCCGTCCGAAGCCGACACCCTGTTCGCGATGATTGGACTTAAACACCCTTTGCGTAAGTTAGGGATCAGTAAACTTGAACAGGGGCCGGCAAGTCTTGTCTTCACCTTTGTCGAGAGTTCTCCGGTAGACCCTGCCGCATTGCTGGAATTGATAACCAAATATCGAACGAAAAAGAAGAAAGGCCAAGTAAATCCGCCCGTAGACCCCATTCGCCTGACCCCGGATCATCGGCTTATTGTTGCAGTTGAAGAAAAAGAAAATCTTTTCACTCGGATAGATACTGTGTTACAGTCTTTAATAATAGATTAATTGCGATACTCTGAAGAGTTACGAAATGGGACGGGGACGATCCTTGTCGGGGCGTGTAATGTAACCGATCACAGGGCAATACGGTAGATGACCATGCAGAACGCGGAAAAAGTAGTAGCAAAAATATTCCCGGATTTTCCCTGGGATGAAATTGATACCGTCATGTTAGACATGGACGGTACCCTGCTGGATAAGCATTTTGACGATTACTTCTGGGAGGTGTACGTTCCCGAGCATTACAGCCTGGTGCATAATATTTCCGTGGAAGAAGCCAGGGAGCAGCTGATTACTCGCTATAAGGCAGTGGAAAACACCCTGGATTGGACCGATCTCGAATACTGGTCGCATGAGCTGGGCCTGGATATCCCGGAATTGAAAATGCGGGTCAACCATTTGATCGGAGTTCATCCCTATGTGGTCGAGTTTCTTGAATTTTGTCTTACAGTGGGCAAGAAACTCTACCTGATTACCAATGCCCATTCCCGAACCCTGTCCATTAAGCTGGAAAAGACCTCCATCGGTCCCTGGTTTGATCGGGTGATCTGTGCAGAAGAGGTAGGTCTTGCCAAGGAAGACCCGGAGTTCTGGCGCAGGTTGGAGGAAATCCTGGGCTATGATCCCAAAAGGACCTTGCTTGCCGATGACACGGAAAAGGTCCTGCGCTCTGCAGACGAGTACGGCCTGGGCTATTTGATTTATGTCGCCCGATCAAGCAGTCGGCAGCCTGTCCGTTATTCGGAAAAATATCCATCCATTGATTATTTTAAAGAACTGATACCACGGTAGATTTCTTGCCGGACAGGAGATCGGGTTAATGCTGGCTATGTACATTACACCAGCATGAAAAAGGAGAGGTTGCATGGCAGAAAATATGGAAAAACGCAGGTTTAATCGGATGGAACTGCACGGGCATATCGCTGATATTGCCGATGGTAACTTTATCTATGGCGGCATTATTGAAGATGTTTCATTAGGTGGGTTGAAGCTGAACAGCCTGCCGACCAAGTTTGCAATTGAAGGCAGGACATATTGTATTGTGGTTTCAGGGGAAGCTTCAGAAACTCATTTCAAGATTAAGGTGCGACCCCGCTGGAAAAGAACGGTCAAATCCGGCTTATCAATGGATGTGGGCTTCATGGTTGTTGACGCGCCCATGGAATGGACAGACATGGTTAAGAAGATGATGCCGAAAAAGAAAGAGGAAGAGGAAGACGTATGGGACCTGTATTCCTCAAGGTAGTCTTATTGACAAACCGGCTGGGTTTGCTTCTGCACCAAGGCAGGGTGGTCCTGTGCTCATAACAAAAAAACAAAAAACCCCTGGTTCAGCGAACCAGGGGTTTTTTGTTTGAGCTTTTTTTAGAGTTGGTTTATCCTTTCCTGCGGCATTGACGGATGTAGTCCTTGCACAGCGAGGGGTGCGAGGTAATAATTTTTCCTTTATTGCCGCCAATTTCTTTGGCGACAAAATCCATTACCTGCTTGTAACTCATGTCTTTTTTCAGGGTTGAAGCCACCAGATCGGCAACTTTTTTCTTGTCAGCAGCGTCAAAATAACTGAAGATTCGATGTTCCTCTTGCCCTGCTGCTTTTACTTCATCCTGTTTCTTTTCCACCTTTTTTGCGGCCGGTTTTTCCGCCGGGACCGGGGCAGCAGGCTGCTGGGCAGCTTTAGCAGCAGCTTTTGTAGCTGTTTGTAAAGCCTCTTCGGCCTTTTGCTGCACGGAAGCCAATCCGGACTGAAGTCCCGCGATACTCTTTTCCAGCCCAGTGATATCAACACCAGCTGTCGGTTCAACTATTTCCTGCTGTTCCAGCGCCTCAATACGCGCGGGCAGGTCACCAAGCATGGCATCTCCGGAAACCTCCTGTACCTGTTTGGCCGTCTGTTCAACTCTGGACTTCAGGATGTCGACGGTCCCTTTGATCACGGCTGCGGACTCCACAACGTCATTGACCTCTCCGACCATTGCTTCCACCTGCTCAGCTGCAGCCAGGCCGGTTGTCGCTTCTTCAAGCGTTGCCAGCCGGGAAGAGAGGCCGTCTAAGCTGGTTTTCAGTTCAGCCTGGGTTTTCGAAAGTCCCACCTGAGCAGCCTGGATATCAGAGGCAAACTCTTTTTTCAAATCCTGGCCAAATGTATCAAAGGCAGCAACCAGTTTTTCTTCCCGTTGGGATTTACACAGGGTGATAACCGGTGTAAACCAGGCAAGCAGGGTCTGGCGGAGTCCCTCGTACATGCGGGAGGCCGAGGCCGGATTGACCATGGCCACGGCACCGAAAAAAATGCCAATCAGCACTGCCAGGCTGACGATCAAGCCAATGGCCAGGGCAAGAGCCCATTGGACGGTCCTGAAGGCAACAATAAATATTGCGCCGATAGAACCCCAGACACTTCCCTCCGGCGAGGTACTGGTAAAGTAAAACAGCAGTGAAAAGATGACGAGTACGATTGCCGATTTAATGAGCGGTGCCTGCAGGACGTTTGGTTTCATGGATCGTCTCTCCGTAATGAGACAGGAAGCCTGCCCGGCAACGCAATCATTTTAAACGTGCCTGTGTGCAATTTTGGCAGTATAATTTCCTTGTCTCTTTAATTTCCTGTAAAATTCTTAGTGTATTTTTGCCTGAACAGCAAGGGATAATTGAATGATTTTGCCAGAAAATAATCATTTGTTAAATATTGCCCTCATTGGTATGGCCGGAGCCGGGAAATCCACGGTTGGTCCTCTGCTGGCCGACCACATGCAATACCATTTTGTTGACACCGATGATCTGATCGCTGACTCCCGTGCAAACAGCCTGCAGCAACTGCTTGACACTCTCGGTCAAGAGCAGTTTCAAGCCCTGGAAGAGCAGACCCTGTTAGCCCTCAACCTGAAGAGCCATGTGATAGCCACCGGAGGCAGTGCGGTCTATTCCCGGCCGGGAATGAAACATCTGCAGGAGATCGCCTTGGTGGTCTGGCTGGATGTTGAACTGCCGGACCTTGAGGCCCGGGTCGACAACCTGGACTCCCGCGGTCTGGTCAATCCGAATGGAACCGGTTTTGCTGCGCTCTATCGTCAGCGATTTGACATGTACCGGGAGTATGCAGACGTGCGGATAGACTGTACGGGTAAAGGGCCGAAGGAGATTGCACGGGAAATAGTTGAAAAGATAAGGGGCGCTTAGGGTTGCTGTTGCACCTGCTGATTGTGCGAAATAATTGTCGTTTGTTGCCCCCTGATTATCATGCTATGCGCTAACTGAAAGAGCCTTTACATGCTCAGGCAGTATACGTAACAATCCTGTCCGTCGGCTTTTTGCTCAAATTGACCAACAGTAAATTGGGTCAGATAAAGCCTGTTTTTTCTGTTTTTATCTTGCGTATGCGTGCGCTATGGTGTATAAAATGCTGTTTTTTGGGAGGGTACTTTGTTTAACTCCCTGTTTTATTGGGTATAGCGCTTTGATGCTTATGTGATGAATCCATCATCACCTTATGTATTTCAAGGGGTTACAGAATTTACTGTGACTCCTTTTTTATTTCGTTTGCTTAAGGCAGGCAGAAGAATATTTTTTGTTTGGTCGCTCAGCTTAACTTGAGAGACCTGTCAGAATCAGCGGTTTGGTAGCAGTAATTGAGGAAAAAGTGATGAACAAAGATTTGGATAAAGTACGTAATATTGGAATCAGTGCCCATATCGATTCGGGTAAGACAACGCTTACCGAGCGTATTCTCTATTATACCCAGCGGATCCATGCCATTCATGAGGTTCGCGGCAAGGATGGTGTTGGTGCGACCATGGACTCCATGGAGCTGGAAAAAGAACGCGGAATCACCATCCAGTCGGCAGCTACCTACTGTAACTGGAAGGATACGGATATTAATATTATTGATACCCCGGGTCATGTTGACTTTACAGTTGAGGTGGAGCGGGCGCTGCGGGTTCTTGACGGCGCAGTTCTGATCCTCTGTTCTGTGGGCGGTGTCCAGTCCCAGTCCATCACCGTTGATCGCCAGATGACGCGATACAATGTTCCACGTATCGCCTTTATTAATAAGTGCGACCGTACCGGGGCCAACCCTGCCCGGGTTGTGGGCCAGCTTCGGGACAAACTGAATCTGAACGCGGTTATGATCCAGCTGCCCATTGGTCTTGAGAACGAGCTTCAGGGGATGGTTGATCTGGTCTCCATGAAGGCTATTTACTTTGATGGTGAGCAGGGTGATGATATCCGCTACGAGGAGATTCCCGAAAACATGCGGGATGAGGCCGAGGAAAAGCGGGAAGAGCTGCTTGATGCGGTTTCCATGTTCTCCGATGAACTGATGGAGGCAATGCTTGAGGAAGAAGAGATCTCTGATGAGATGGTGCACGAGGCTATCCGCCGGGGTACTCTGGCCCTGGAGTTTACCCCGGTTATGATCGGGTCCGCCTATAAGAACAAGGGCGTACAGCCTCTGCTGGACGCGGTGCAAGCCTACCTGCCCAGTCCCACTGATGTTGAGAATACTGCCCTGGACCTGGATAATGAAGAGGAAAATGTCAAGGTCTCCAATGATCCGGGTGATCCCCTGGTTGCCCTGGCGTTTAAACTTGAGGACGGTCGTTACGGTCAGTTGACCTATGTCCGTACCTACCAGGGTGCGTTGAAAAAAGGTAATTTCATTTTTAATACCCGGACCGGGAAAAAGGTCAAGGTCGGCCGCCTGGTGCGGATGCATTCCAATGAGATGGAAGAAATC